>NZ_JBEXUP010000020.1:0-90343 GCF_040614375.1 Nonomuraea sp. NPDC005983 | reverse complement strand
GCCCGCGCGATCCGTCCGGGGTCGGCCAGCCGCACCTCGTCCAGCGCCTCCAGGACGGCGGCCCGCAGCGCGGCCCCGCGCAGCCCGCGCCTGCGCCTGAGCGGCCCGGCGAGCTGCCCGCCGACGCGCATGAGCGGGTCGAGCGCGGTCAGCGGCTCCTGGAAGACCGTGGTGGCGGCCCTTCCGCGGACCGCGTCGAGCTTCCTGTCGGGGGCGCCGACGATCTCGGTCCCGTCCAGGACGGCGCTGCCGTGCGCGGTCAGGCCCGCAGGGAGGAGCCCCATGACGGCGAGGGCGGTGAGCGACTTGCCGGAGCCGGACTCGCCGATGAGGCCGAGCCGCTGCCCGCTGTCGAGCGTGAACGACACGCCGGAGACGAGGTCCCGGCCGTCGGCGTGGCGTACCGTCAGCGCGTTGACGTCCAGCAGGCTCATCGGCTCCTCCGGCGGGTCGGGTCGGCCAGGTCCCTGAAGCCGTCGGCGACCAGGTTTACGCCGACGACGAGCACGACCAGCAGCACGCCGGGAGCGATCGCGCCGGTCGGGGCGGTGAGGACGGTCGCCTGCGCCTCCTGGAGCAGGCGACCCCAGGACGCGTTCGGCGGGGGCGGGCCGAGCCCCAGGTAGGAGAGCGCGGCCTCGGCGAGGACCGCGAGCCCGAGCTGGAGGGCGAGGTTGACCAGCAGCGTCGGCCAGATGTTCGGCAGCACGTGCTCGGTCACCACGCGCGGCCAGGACGTGCCGGACGTGCGCGAGGCCGTGATGTAGTCCTCGGCGAGCACCCGCTTGACGAGCACCCTGGTCAGCCGGGCGACCACGGCCGACATGGCCAGCCCGATCGCCAGGATCGCCGACCCCAGCGACGCCTGCCGCACGGCCACCACCAGCATGGCCAGCAGCAGCGTCGGGAACGCGATGAGGATGTCGAGCACGGCCGAGATCGTGTCGTCGAGCCAGCGGGTGGCGAACCCGGCGAGCAGCCCGGCCGTCACCCCCAGCAGGCCGCCGACCAGCACGGACCCGACGCCGACCGTCAGCGCGATGCGGGCGCCGATCATCAGCTGGGTGAGCAGGTCGCGGCCGAGCTTGTCGGTGCCGAGCGGGTGCGCGCCGCCGGGCGGGGCGAGCCGCCCGCCCGAGGTGTCGGACGGGTCGTAGGGCAGCCAGACCACCGAGACGACGGCCACGGCCAGGACGGCGGCGACCAGCACGCACCCGATCGCGAAGGTGGGCCTGCCCTTCACGGCCTGCCTCCGCCCAGGTGCGCCCGCAGCCGCGGATCGACCAGCCGCTGGGCCAGGTCGGCGGCGAACCCGATCAGCAGCACCGCGAACGTGCTGACCACCAGGACGCCCTGGATGACCGGGTAGTCGTGCTCGGCGATGCCCTTGACCAGCATGCCGCCCAGCCCCGGCAGCGCGAAGACGCTCTCCACCACGACCGCGCCCAGGAAGGTCGTGGCCAGCTCGATGCCGAGGATCGAGATGACGGGCACGGACGCGTTGCGCAGCCCGTGCCGCCACATCGCGCCGACGAACGACGAGCCGAGCGCCCTGGCGGTCCGCAGGTAGTCGCTGCCCAGCACGTCCAGGGTGGCGGAGCGGACGTAGCGGATCAGCGACGCCGACATGACCAGCGCGATCGTGATCACGGGCAGCGTCAGTGAGGTCAGCGCGTCGGCCGGGTCCGCCCAGTCCGCGCGCGGGAACCCGCCCGCTGGAAGGACGCGCAGGTACAGCGCGAACACGGTGACGAGCAGCATCCCGGTCCAGAAGACCGGCACCGCGATGCCGAGCTGCGAGACGCCGCTGAGCAGCGGCCCGTACCAGCGGTCCGCACGGTAGGCGGCCAGGAACCCGACCGGCACCGCGACCAGCACGGCCAGCGCGAACGACAGCAGCGTCAGCGGCACCGTGACGACCAGCCGCGCGGCGATCTCCTGGCCGACGGGCAGCGTGCTGACGAACGACGTGCCCAGGTCGAGCCTGGCCAGCCCGCCCAGCCAGGAGGCGAACTGCTCCAGCAGCGGCCGGTCCGAGCCGATCTGGTGCCGGGCCGCCGCGATCTGCTCCTGCGTCGCGCCCACCGACAGCAGCGAGTTGGCCGGGTCGCCCGGCAGCAGCCGCAGCAGCACGAACAGCAGCGACGCCGCCAGCAGCAGCGACCCGAGCAGAAACGCGGTACGGCGCAGCAGATAGCGCCCCATCAGCCCTTCTTGATGCCGTAGGCGTAGAACTGCGAGTTCAGGCCGTTCACCGGGTAGCCCGACAGCTTCGACGAGGCGACGACGATCTGCGGGTAGAGGTAGAGCCAGTCGCTGGCCGCGTCCTCGGAGATCTGCCTGCCGACCTTCTTCAGCAGCTCGCTCTGCCCCTCGGTGGTGTCGGCCTGCTCGGCCTGCTGGACCCACTCGGTGACCTGCTTGTTGTCGTAGCCCCAGTAGAAGTCGGGGTCGCCGTACCAGACGACGTCGCGGTCGTTGACGTGCTCCTGCAGCGTCGCGGCGAAGTCGCGGTTCTTGTAGACCTTCGAGTACCACTCGTCGGCCGTGATGACGTTGATGTTCACCGTGATGCCGACCTTGGCCAGCTCGCTCTTGACGAACGTGGCGGCCGTGGGGTGCGGGTCGTAGTTCGGGGTGTCGAGGGTGAAGGTGAAGCCGTTGGCGTACCCGGCCTCGGCGAGCTGCTTCCTGGCCAGGGTCACGTCGTACGGGTTGACCTTGGTCAGGTCCTCGTACCAGGGGTCGGTCGGGGGCACCATCGAGCCGATCAGGCTGCCGTGACCGTCCCAGATCGACTGCAGGAGCTTGGCGTTGTCGATGGCGGAGGTGACGGCCTTGCGCACGAGCGGCTTGTCGAACGGGGCCTTCCTGTCGTTGAAGGCCAGCAGCAGCTTCGTGGTGGAGTGCCCGTCGTTGACCTTGAAGTCGGCGTTGCCGGTGAACTGGGCGAGTGCGTCAGGGCTCTGCTCGCTGGTGACGACGTCCACGGCGTCGGTGAGCAGCGCGTTGTTGAGCGCGGTCGCGTCGGTGAAGTAGTGGAAGACGACGCCGTTGTTGGCGGGCTTGGCGCCCCAGTAGGCGGGGAAGCGGTCCAGGCTCAGCGTGGAGCCGCGCTTCCAGGCGCCCAGCTTGTACGGCCCGGTGCCGTCCTCGGTGGTGGTCAGGTTCTTGGCCTGGGAGTTGATGATCCAGACGTAGCTGAGGTTGTAGACGAGCGAGATCGACTTGCTCGACAGCTTGATGACGACCGTGGCGTCGTCCGGGGTCTCGATGCTCTTGATCGGCTTGAAGCTGCTCTTGCGCGCCGACTGCGAGTCCTTCGCCGTCACCTTCTCGATGCTGTACTTCACGTCGGACGCGGTCAGCGGCTTGCCCGAGTGGAACGTGACGCCCTTGCGCAGTTTGAAGGTGTAGCTGAGGCCGTCGCCGCTGACCTGGTGGCCCTCGGCGAGCAGCGGCTCGACCTTGCCCTCGTCGGTCAGCTTGAACAGGCCCTCGTAGACGTTGCCGTTGAACGCCTCGGTCACGCCCTGCCCGCCGCCCGCGGTGTTGTCGAGGTTCTGCGGCTCGTACAGGGAGCCGATCTCGATGGTCGCGCCGGCGTCGGGCGTGGCGGCGGTGGGAGAACCGCCTCCGGTGCCGCATGCCGCGAGCGCCAGGGAGAGTGCGAGCGCGGCACCGACGATCTTGCTGGTCAACGTTTCCCCCGGTACGGAGATCAATACTAAATGGGTAGGTTTAGAAGACTACATGGCGTCCTGTGGCGGTTTATCTCCGGGCGGGATGGATATCCGTCTGCTCAGCAGCCGGAGGGCAACTGGGCTGAAGGCGGGCCTGGCCCTGCTGGCGACGTACGTGCTTGCAGGACGTCGGCGTCCGTTGGCAGGGGTCAGCGGCGGCGGAGGCGCCAGGCCGTGAGGACCGCCAGACCGGCCGCCGCCAGGCTGACCGCCCGGGTGAGGCGGACCGCCCGCCTGACGTCCCCGACCTCGGGCTCGCGGCCGTCGCCCATGGTGGGCCGGTGCTCGGTCCTGCCGCCGTACACGTTCGTGCCGCCCAGTGTGACGTCCAGGGCGCCGGCGAACGCCGCCTCGCACCGGCCGGCGTTGGGGCTCGGATGCCGGTGGCCGTCCTTCAGCAGGACGGCCAGCGTCCGCGCCCTGTCCCGGCTGAGGAGGACGGTCAGCACCCCGGTCAGCCGGGCCGGGACGTAGTTCGCGACATCGTCCAGCCTGGCCGCCGCCCAGCCGAACCGTTCGTAGCGGGGGGAGCGGTGGCCGATCATCGCGTCGAGCGTGTTGATCGCCCGGTAGGCCAGCAGCCCCGGCACGCCCGCGACCGCGCCCCAGAAGAGCGGCGCCACGACGGCGTCCGACGTGTTCTCGGCCAGCGACTCGACCGTCGCCCTGGCCAGGCCCTTCTCGTCCAGCTGCGACGGGTCGCGCCCGCACAGGTGCGGCAGCCGCTCACGGGCCGCCGCCAGATCGTCGTCCTCCAGGGCGCCCGCCATGATCGCCCCCTCGCGGGCCAGCGTGGTGCCGCCGAGGACGGCCCAGGTGGCGAGCGCGGTCAACGCCGTACGAGCCGCCGGGTCGGCGACCCGCTCCGCCAGAACGCCGAGTCCGGCCGCACCGCCCACACAGACGATGACGTGGACGGCTCCGCGCGGCTCGCTGTCGCCGTACAGCCTCTCCTCCAGCTTGGACGCGGCACGTCCGAACAGGGCGACAGGATGGCCCGCCCGCGGATCGGCGAAAACCGCGTCCAGCGCAACCCCCAGCGCCAACCCCAGCGCGCGATCAGACAAGATGTGCATGACCCTCATCTTCCTGCACATACCCGTATGAGACCGGCCGCGCAGACAGCCCGCGACTCGACCACACAGGAGAAGCCCACCTCCCGGCACATGTGGCCCGCCACCCGTCGGCGCAGGGTGAGACCTGCACGAACCGGGGCCGGAAGAGAGGCCTGGGGCTCGTCGCCCTGTGGGCGGGATGGATCAGACCAGATGCTTGCGAAGGTCGTCCTCGTGGGCGTCCAGCCAGGCTGAGGCGCGGCGGATGCGCTGGCCCGCGCCGCCCGCCCACATCCTGGCCCAGCCGCCGCCCGAGGCGGCGCGGGCATGCATGGCCGCGTAGGACCGGTGGAAACGGAGCCGCGACAGTTCGAGCAGGCGGCGGCGATCACGCGCGGCCACCCCGTAGGCGTCGCAGAACAGCCGCAACCGGGCACCCACGCTGACGTTCCGGTGGAGCGGATGGCGGTCGACGGGGTCGGCGATGGGGGCCCAGTGCCGGAGCGTGGTCACGATGTCGAACAATCGCGTGGTAGGCCGGGCCATATCAAAATCAATCATCGCCCGAGGACTTCCATCGCGAAAGATCACGTTATCTGTCGTCAAATCGCAATGACCGATGACTTCGGGCGATAAATCGTCATTTGAGCCGCCCTCCCAGCCGCCCGCATGCAGCGGAAAACCGGCCGTCGCATCGTGAAACTCCCGCAGCAACCCGGCAACCCCGGCCAAAGCCTCATCGGTGGCGGTCAGGAGCTTCAACCCGGTGCTCCCCGGGACATACGTGAGTATCTCCCGCCCCAGCTCATCCATGCCGACCACCCGCGGCGCACCTGCGAACCCCGCGGCTTCCAGATGGCGGAGCAGGGCGTGCACGGCGGGTGTCGACGGTTTCGCGGGCCTGCGCACGGTATCGCCGACGCGCACCACCCCGTCTGTCACGTCCCCGCCCTGCAGGGGAATTTCATGCAGGAGCGTCGCGACCATGCCAAGATAGTTTAGACCTATCTGTCCCACTCCCGCGCGTCGTTTTGGTCAGGCCACGAGGCGTGTCGGAAGATCCGGAGATCACCATCTCGGACAACTCGTGATCATGTAGCATCCGGCGAACGTCCCCGGAAATTTCCGACTATGGGAGCCTGTACCTGGGCCTGGGACTCGGTCAACCGCAAAGTTCACCAAGGCCACCGGCAGCGTCACCGTCTCACCCGACGAACGCTGGGTCGCCACCCAACCCGAGCGGACGACGCCGGGCGCCGTCCCGACGGTGTCGTTCCTGGACCGGAAGACCGGCAAGACGACGCAGGTCGAACTCCCGGTCCCCGCCAACCTCGACGACCAGGCCAACCCGTACCCCCAAACGCTCTGCCCACCTGGTCTCCGGACGGCCGCTCCCCGCTCGTCAACGTCTTCGAACCCGGCTTCGAGCCTCGATCGCAGGGGATCGTGCTGATCGACGTGCCCTCGCTGCAGCCCCGCTTCGTCCGCATCGGCAAGGCCCTGATCACGGTCGGCGGCTTCGAGGGAACCATGACAGCAAGGGGGGTCGTCGTCCGCTGGGGCAAGAACGGTGAGTCCTCCGTCCGCCAGTACGACCTCACGGGAGCCGTCAAGCGGACCTGGCACGTCCGAGGCCGGCCGGCGGGGGAGGGGCTGGGCGCCTTCACGCCGTCCGGCCGCCGCTTCGTCACGGCCTGCACCTCGCCGGAGAAGACGGCCTGCGTGTGGGACGCCAAGACCGGTAACGCGGTCACCCGGATCCGCCTGGGCTTCAGCCTGTCCTGGGCGCGGTGCTCGGCTGGTACGACGAGCAGCACCTGCTCGCGTCCACCGACAAGGGGGTGGGCGTCGTTAGGCTGACCGGTAAGGTCGTCCTGGTCACGACCGACAAGAAGCAGCACTTCTGCCCCTACTTCACCGCCCGCACCAACCACTGACCCCGCCCCTCGTGCCAGGAAACTCCAGCACGTCCGGAGCCGAGCCCCAGCCACGGACCCCACCAGCCGAACCCCCGCCGTAAACGGCCCTGCGAGCCCTGCGAGTCCTGCCTCCCGGGCTGACACTTCGAAAACGTGTGCATGACATGTCGCCGGATCATGCACAATAAGGCGGGAGCGCCCTTAGCTCAGCTGGATAGAGCACCGGACTTCTAATCCGACGGTCGCAGGTTCGAATCCTGCAGGGCGCGCAACCAAGACCAGGCAATCCACGGGTTGACCTGGTCTTTTGCATGATCGGCGGTCTTGGCCCGTAGGCAGTGGGAAGCGGCCGGAAGCAGCCCTGTGCCACTGGTCGCGGAACATACGCGGAATGCTCGCAGCCCCGTTTTCCCAGGTGGACGCGGCGGTTTCGAGGCCCGCAACGGCGAAAGGACCTCGAGGTTTCCCGGGGTCCTGCCGTGGGTGGTGGGGTCATGCCGCGAGCGCGTCCAGGATGCGCCGGTTGGCGACTTCTCGTTGGCTGTCGATGCACTTGGCGTGGACGCGGAGCATCACGTCTATGCCGTGGCCTGCTCGTTCGGCCGCTTCGGGAGCGTGTACGCCCGCGTTGAGCCAGAGCGAGACGGCTGCGTGCCGCAGGTCGTATGGCCTGCCCGCCAGGGGAGAGGCGGCCTGGTCGGGTGTGAGGGCGTACGTCCGAGCCTCCTGCCAGACCTTCGCGTAGGCAGATCCGGAGATCACACCGCCAGTGCGAGTGCGGAAGAGTCGGCCATCTTCACCGACGCCGAATGTGGTGATGTGCTCGTGGAGGATGGCCACCAGTTCGGGCGGGATGGGAACGGTGCGTGTCTGCTTCACGTCCCGGTGCTTCAGTCCGCGTTCATCGTGGGCCTGCCCGGAGTCGGTGAACCGCTTGTTGCTCTGGGGCCTGGTCTTCTCCAGTGTCAGCAGGCCCCAGCCCGTCGGGAGGTGGCAGTCCTTCTGCCGCAGTCCGGTCGCCTCTGCCGGGCGTAGGCCGCCGAAGTACATGCAGGCGAACATCGCGGCCAGCATCGGCCCGCGTGAACGGGCCACCGGGCTAGAGCCGGAGGCGTTGGGGTTCTCGCCCAATAGGCGGGGGTCAAGTCGGCTGATCGAAGCCGCCATGATGCCAGTAGACGCGCTACGGGCTGAGGCTGACCTGTACGGCACCATGGAACTCGCCCAACAGCTCCAGGCATCAGATGTTGGCGCCGGCACTCTCGAGGCCCTCGCTGAGGCCGTCGATCTGCTCTGCCGTGCCTACCCTGTGGTTCCCGCCCAGACTTTGCGAGACCGCACCCAGAAGCGACTCGCTCAGGTCAACCGCCTGCTGGGCGGGCGACTCACCCTTGTTCAGCACCGCGAACTACTCGTGATCACGGGGTGGCTCACGGCCCTGCTCGGATGCGTTCACTATGACCTTGGCGAACGTGAGGAGGCCGAGACTGCCCGCAGGGCCGCCTACGACATGGGCCATCAGGTCGGACACGGTGAACTCATGGGGTGGGCACACGAGATGTCAGCCTGGTTCGCCCTGGTCGAAGGCCGCTACGAAGACGTAGTCACAGCCGCCCGCATGGGTCAGGCAGTCGCCGGACAGTCGAGCGCCATGGTTCAACTCACCTTGCAGGAAGCCCGGGGGTTGGCCCGCATCGGCGACCGCCGCGAAGCCGACCGCGCTCTCACACGGGGGGGCTGACATTCTCAGCGCCCTGCCCATTCCCGAGCGTCCAGATCACCACTTTGTGTTCGACCACAGCAAGTGGGTCTTCTACGCCGCCACGTGTTACACGTGGCTCGCCGACGATGACCGCGCTGAAGAACACGCCCGCGAGACGATCCAGATGCACACTCGCCCGGATGGCACCTCCAACGCCCCCATGCGAGTCGCCGATGCTCATATAGATCTCGGCATCGTCCACGCCCGACGCGGAGACCTCGAAGCTGCCGTAGACGAGGGCATGGCCGCATTCGACATCGACCGACGATCGCTCACCGACCTCGTCAACCGCGCAGGAGACCTCGACCGCGTCCTACGCCAGCGCTACCGCCGCGAAGCACTCGCCGAAGAGTTCCACGAACGCTTTGTGACAGCCCGCAGAGCTCTCACCAGCCGCCGTCCGGAACTGCTCGATTGACGTTCATGCAGGCATGGTCAACTGGCCATCTGTCGCATTGCCGAGTTGTTCCTATAGGGATCAAGCGGCGGCGCGGCGCGCCGCCGTACTCGGCCCTTTGCCGCCCGCCGCCCGGGCGTGCGGCCTGGGGGCCGGTCCCGGACGGCGGCGGCCCGGGCCGGACCCGCCCCGGCCACCCACCGCAGCCAACCAAACCCGCCGACCCGGGCGCCACGCCACCGACCTTCGCATTGCCGCTCGGACTATTAGCATGCGTACCCTACGAAAGGAGCGGTCGGTGTCTCTTTCTCCCGTAGACGCAGCGTCCCTTACCCGATGCGAGGAACTCCTCCTGCAAAGCTTTGACGAGCTCAGGAACTCCGCCTCAATCGAGGTCTCAAAGGACGCGGTGGAGGTGGAGAGTAAGGCCCTAAACGGCGATCCCTCATCATCCAGCTTCAGTCGGCTGTCCAGCGACTGGCGCGGTACGGGGGAAGTGGAAGAGCTGTCCGGGGAGTTCCGGATCCCGCAGCTCTACCGCGCTATCACGAATCCGCCTCCTCCACTGGTCTGGAAGGGCATGCCCGATGACGAGCGCGAACTCGCCCACGAGTCCCGGGAGATCGACGGCACTCCACGTTCCGGCACGGGCGTAATAGTCACGGTGAGGCTCAGCACCCCGCCAGAAATTTGGCTTTGGTACCGAGGGCAGCCCATGCAGATGGACGTAGACTATCTCGGCTACCTAGAGGCCCTGGCCCTCACTAAAGGGACACACGGATGGCAGTATCTGTTCACTGACCTCAGCTTCTCCGACCCTGATCTCTATTACCTTCCCGAAGCCATGAATGCTATGCTGCATCACTTTCCTAGGCTCTTCCCGCAGTATGACTACACACCGTTGCGCGAACGCCTCGAAGAGCGCCTTTAGGGTTGTAGATGTATATCTTCCGGACGAGTGCCGAGGTCCGCAATGATGGATGCCTCCGGCGTAGCCGAGGTGTTCCGGCTTATGGGCCTTGGAGCGGCACCGGCCAGGAGCCATTCCGGCTTTGGCGCCCTTGGGCTGCACGCCGTAGCGCAGCCAGTTCGGGCAGGCAGGCGAGCACGGCTCGAAGCACAGGGCGTCGACGAAGAGGGCTGCGTGCTCCCGCTGGGCCTCGCCGTCGAGGGAATGTCCCAGGCCTTTGGTCAGGTACTTGGACAGGTAGCGGATGCACTGGTCGGCGTCTGGGGTACCGGCGAGCACGCCCTTGACGTCCACCTGGTCACCGAAGCGATGCGCGATCTGTCCATGGACAACGCCGTCACGGTAGACCGCCCATAGATACCCATCGGTGTAGAGCACATTGGGCAGAAGCTTGAGCTTCTCCCACTGTTCTCGTTCATGCTTATTCGGTGACCAAGCACCAGGAACGCCTCGGCCCGGCGCCTTGAGCTCCAAGTAGCCCGTTCGCGCTCCCGCCACGTCAATGGCGTAGTCGGGACGAACGCCTAAAGAGGAAAGTGACGCCTCGCCAATGGGTACGACCTCGACTCCCAGTGCCTCCGCCATATCTGACAGCAGGCCTTCCAACGGAGCCCGGAGCTGGTTGGCCACGACGCCTTGCCGAATTGTGCTCATAGGTATCAAGCGCGGCGCTGCGCGCAGCCACGCGGCCTGGGGGCCGTTCTCGCGCGCGACGCGCGCGGGCCGCGCTCAGCTCAGCACTGCCCTATGCCTCAAGCACTCGCCAGTCTTCTGCCCACCAGCCATCACCGCTGGTGTCCTGCACTACCGACACGATCACGTCATCGACAATCTCAATGACAACCATCTCCCACAGGAGGCCGCCGAAGTCGTGCGTGCCGCAGTGCCTACACCCCTCCAGGATGCCCTGAGCAAGCACACGGTGATGGCCGCGTTCACCCTCCACGGCCCATATGAACTCCCAGTTCAGATGCTGACCAACCTCATAGTCAATGAGGTCTGTCGCTCCGAACCTGAACTGCGCGGTCCAGGTACCAGCCACTCCGCAGTTCGGGCAAGTGAGCGGCTCGGGCAACTTCACCCTGTTGAACAACCCCATAGCTCATGCTCCATGCGCGCCCTCTGACCTGCCAACTTCTTTTCGCCTCCGGCGGGGGCACTCCGGCTCCGGGATGATCGCCGCGTGATCCACAAGTCCGCAGGTGGCTGAGGCGGAAAGCCTGATCATCCCGTCCGCCATCGCCCCGAGACAAGCCGAGCAGACCAGGGCCACGGGGACAAGGTCGTTCGTCCAGTGGGGCGCTCCACCTTGTCCCCGTGGCCCTGGCCCGCTTCCCCTTCGGGCGGGACGACGGCAGACGGGATGATCAAAGGGCGATCTGTGCACGATGCGGCACAATCGGATCGTGTATCCGGCGGAGATGGAAGTCATGGCCAAGGGCACTTGGAGACTCCTCCGCGAGGCGCTGAGGTATCTGAGCCTGTCCTCATCGGAGCAGATCGAGTGGATCGACTCGGTGGAGGTTGGCGCCGATGAACTCGCGCTCCAGTTTGATGATGGCCATCTGCCCTCGTGGTTGGTGCGGGAGGCAGGCTGGCTCAGCGACGAGTTGGCCGGGCACCTCGAGGAGGTCAACCAGCTTTCCGATCTAACAGACGAGGGTCCGGCTCCTTGGAGCCCCGGAGGACTCCGGAGACATCCGACCTGGGAACGGATAAGGGGCCTTGCGCGAGATGCTTTGAATCTCATGCCTCCTGAACCGTGGATCGGCAGCTCAACCCCTTGATCGTCGTGCCATTAACCCCGGTGACGAGGGGTCAACCACGGTCACTCACGACCGGCCCGAGACCATCGGCGACCAGGGAACTCGGGGTCGAGAGCCCGTGATAGCTGCAATTCCCAAGCTGACAGCGCGGGTTCGATTCCCGTCACCCGCTCCACGTTCGAAGCCCCGGGTCAGGACGCTAATGCAGACTCGGGCCTTGATCATTTTGGGTGATCTCCATCCCCCGTCGCGAGCGTTCTCACGGGCGGCACATACTAGAGGGGATGAAGCCAGCCAGCGGTGCGTCCCGTCGCCACCTGCCCACAAGTCCCTTCAAGCCCCCGCCCCCCGCCCCGCCTGCCGAGCGGTTCAGCGTGAACGACCAAGTGACCCATGATCGGTATGGTCTCGGCGTCGTCATCGCTGTAGAAGACGAGATCGCTGTGCTCGTCGATTTCGGATCGCGGCAGGAACGAATCACTACACCGTTCAACAAGCTGTACAAACTTTGAGACCGCTGTCACACGGAGAAAGCACACAGCGCGAGCACTTCCCCGCCAGCGTTTAGCTCGGCCGAGTCGGCGTGGACCCGTGTGGGGACGTTCCTTCCTGCGCCCGGCCATACGAGCACAGGTATGTCGCGAGGAAGCAGAAGCCATGCCCCCGTGCCCGTTGCGTGCCCGTCAGAGAGGAGACCAAGAAGGACTCACAGGGGGCCGTGGCTACCCACCCCGCTCCCCTACAGGTCATGGTTCTCCCACGTCGGCAGCCACGTGGCGTTGCGACTTCCCAAGCTGACAGCGCGGGTTCGATTCCCGTCACCCGCTCCACAACGAAGGCCCAGGGCAGGGCTGACATAGTCGAAGCTCTGAAATTGGCCGCGGATCGGCGCGCCTTTCTCAGGCGACTTTCCAGGTTCGGTCGCCGAGCGTAGCAACGAGATCCAAGTGATCCCCGAGTGCAGCGATGTACTCTCGTACGACGTCGATGCCGGACACCTCGCCATGCTCAATCTTGGAGATGCGAGCTTGGCTGACTCCCAAGGTGTGGGCGAGTTCAGCCTGGGTGACACCGGCGGCCTGGCGGATCTCGGCGAGCTGGAATCCGCGGACGTACGCTTCGCGGCGTTCACGCGCGACGGCTTCCCCGGCAGCGCGTTCCGTCTCGTCTCGCGGGTCGAGCGCTGCCGCCTTGGCCTTGACATCCGACCACTTGCTGTACCGAGTGCTCATCGCTCCTCCTGCTCCTCTTGGTTGAGCGTGATCAGGTGCTGGGCGAATCGTTCATCAGCCAGCGGTATCGCAGGCGCGGTTCAGGAGTCAGGCGCGTCATTCGTGAGCGGCTCGCCCTCCTCCAGGTTGTCGAGGATCTTGGCGGCGAGGCCGGCGAACTGTTCGAGTTCCTCGGGCGTCAGGCGGTCGACGAATAGGCGCCTGACCTCCTGAGCGTGGCCGGGCACGGCCTTCCTGAGCGCGCTGAGTCCTTCCGTGGTGAGCACGGCGTGGATGCCGCGTGAGCCGCACGGCTCCCTGGTGACCAGCCCGCGCCTGCTCATGCGGGTGAGCTGGTGGTGCATGCGGCTCTTCTCCCAGCCGGCGGTCTGGGCCAGCTCGTACGAACGCATCCGTCTACCGGGCGCCTCCGCCAGCAGGACGAGCACGGTGTAGTCGGCGTTGGACAGGCCGCTGGTGGCCTGCAGTTGCTGCTCGATCCGTGCTCGCAGCAGCTCCACCATCCTGAAGGACGTCCGCCAGGCGTGGAGTTCGCGTTCTGTCAATCCAAGCTGCGCCATGACATCACCCTACCAGTGAGTTGACACATCTACTCGATGTCGTACTCTCTGAGTAGACACATCAACTCGATGGGGGGCGCATTATGGACGTCGCGCGACGTACCGTCGTCCGGGTCGAGACGAAGGCTCATCTCGGGCCGGACGCACAGGTGGATGACAAACACCTGATCATCGGCCCGGTCCGGCCCGAGCTGACCGATCCGTTCCTGGTGCTGAGCGAGGACTGGTTCTCCTCGCCGGGGTTCGAATGGCACCCGCACCGCGGCGTGGAGACCGTGACCATGGTGGTCGACGGCGTACTCGAGCACGGCGACAGCACTGGCAACGCCGGCGCGCTGAGCACGGGGGACGTGCAGTGGATGACCGCGGGCAACGGCATCATCCACCGAGAGCTCGCCTTCCGCGACGAGCGGGCGCACACGCTCCAGCTCTGGGTCAACCTGCCGGGCGAGCGGAGGCTGACCAGTGCCCGCTACCAGGACCTGCTCGCCGCCCAGCGGCCGGTGGCCGAGCATGACGGCGTCAGGATCGACCTGATCGCGGGCGAGGCGGACGGCCTCACAGGGCCGGCGGTCAACGAATGGCCCATTCACGGCGCGATCGTCACACTTGAGCCGCGACGGCGTCACAACCACGTCCTGCCGGGCCGCGACCGCGCGTTCCTGTACGTCCTGGACGGCAGCGTCACGATCGCCGGGCACACCGTACGGGCGGGCAGCACCGCCTGGTCCGACCCGGTCCCCGGCGCGGCTGTCTCCTCGATCGTGCTGGAGACGGGCGACGGCGACACGCCCAGCGTGGTCATGACCTACAGCGGGGCGCCGATCGGGGAGCCCGTCGCTTTCGGCGGCCCCTTCGTGATGAACAGCCAGGCCGAGATTGACCAGGCATTCCGTGATTTCCACAGCGGCAAATTCGGCGACATTCCCCGCCAGGCCCGCCTGAGATACAGCTGAAGAAAGGCAGAAAATTCCGATGACCCGTATCGGCATCATCGTCGGCAGTTCCCGCCCGCATCGCAACAGCGAGCAGGTTGCCCAGTGGGTGCGAGACCGCGCCTGCCTCCGGGAGGACGCAACGTTCGAGCTCGTCGATCTCCGCGATCACCCGCTCCCTCATTTCGACGAACGGCTCCCGCCCGCGTTCGGCGTTTACCAGAACGACCACACCAAACAATGGGCGCGCACGATCGCGTCGTTCGACGGCTTCGTCATCGTCACGCCCGAGTACAACCACAGCATTCCCGGCGTGCTGAAGAACGCCATCGACTACCTGTACGCGGAATGGGCCAACAAGGCGGTCGGCTTCGTGTCCTACGGCATGGCCGGCGGGGCCCGCGCCGTTGAACACCTGCGGACGATCGCCGGCAACCTGCACCTGGCCGACGTACGCCAGCAGGTCACGCTCCACCTGATGACCGAGTTCGAGGACTACACGGTCTTCAGGCCCGGCGACTACAACCTCGACGCGCTGGACGCCATGCTCGGCGAGGTCGTCGCCTGGAGCGCCGCACTCACCCCGCTGCGAGCCGTTCCCGCGGCCGGCGCGTCCTGACCGACCCCCAGGAAGGAGAATCCCCATGCCCACCGGGCAGAACGAGGACGGGCGGCGCCGGAATGCCGCCCACCGATCGGAACGTGACCTGGCACGCCGCCGTTTCCTGAAGACGTCGACGGCCGCCGGCGTGGGCCTGCTCGCGGCGCCTCCGGCCGCCGCCCAGGCGCGCGAGCAGGCGCCACCGAGAGACAGTGGCGGCCAGGGACGCCGCTACGTCATCCGGGGCGGGGCGGTGATGTCGATGGACCCGAAGGTGGGCAACTTCGAGAGCGCCGACGTCCTGGTCGAAGGCAAGAAGATCGTCGCGGTCCGTCCGCGCGTCGACGCCTCGCGCGCGGACGTGATCGACGCGCGCGGGCGTATCGTCATGCCGGGTTTCGTGGACACGCACCACCATTTGTTCGAGACGGCTGAGCGCGCGTTGCTCGCCAACGGGCTGTTGCTCGACGACCACTCGGGCTCGCCGAGCGCGTCCCCGAACTATGGCGAGCACATTCTCCAGGGCTTCGCGCGTGTGTACCGGCCGCAGGACGTGTACATCAATGAGCTGTTCGCGGGCCTGGCCCAGCTCGACGCGGGTGTCACCACGGTGCTCGACGTGTCGCAGATCCACCATTCGCCCGACCACAGCGACGCGGCGATCCAGGCGCTGATCGACACCGGGCGGCGGGCCGCGTTCGGCTACTTCGAGGGCGACGGCCGCAAGGGAGCCCGCTATCCGGAGGACGCCCGCCGCATCAGGGATCGCTGGTTCTCCTCGGACGACCAGTTGGTGACCATGGTCATGGGCGGCGAACTCCACCTCGGCAAGGAGGTTTACACCCGGTCGTGGAGCATCGCCCGCGAGCTCGGGATCAAGATTGTCGCGCACTCGGTGGGCTCGTGGGGGATGCGGCCGGTCTTCGACGAGCTCGCCAAGGGCACGGCCGGGGTCAAGGTCGGGCCGGACAACCTCTTCATCCACATGACTGGCATGTCCGACCACACCTGGAAGACGTTCAGGGACGCCGGCGCGCAGGTCACGATCGCCTTCCCGATCGAGATGGTCATGCGGCACGGCACGCCGCCGATCCTCAAGATGCAGGAGCTCGGCATGGAACCCTCGCTCAGCTCCGACGTCGAGACGACGATGGCCGCCGACCCGTTCACGCTGATGCGCTCCGCGATGACCATGCAGCGGATGGTCGTCAACCAGATGATCCTGGACCAGGGCGACCTCGTACCGCCCAACAACTGGCCGACGCCGGCCAACGGCACGCCGGACCTCCTCAACGTCCGCGACGTGCTGCGTTACGGCACCATCAACGGCGCCAAGCACCTCGGGCTCGACGGCAGGACCGGCACGCTCACGCCCGGCAAGCAGGCCGACATCGTTCTGCTCGACGCCACCGCGATCAACGTGACCCCGCTCAACAGCGTGCCGGGGGCGGTGGTCTCGCTGATGGACCGCAGCAACGTCGAGACCGTGATCGTCGCCGGGAAGATCAGGAAGTGGCAGGGACGCCTCCTCGACGCGGACCTCGGCAGCCTCCAGCGCCGGCTCGAAGCCTCCCGCGACTACCTGTTCAAGGTGGCTGGCATGCGACAGGACCTCTTCGCCCACAGCTGACCACCGCGCCGGGCGAAGCGGGGAGGCTGGCGTCAGGCGGTCGTGGCAGGGCAGGGCAGGTCGTCGGCGGCCCGCGCAGGCGATCGTGTAGGTGCGCCCCGGCTCGGTGGCGAAGGAGAACGTCTTCTCGCCGGTGTCGGCGTCGGAGCCGTACGTGACCCGGACGGGCCGGAGGGTGCGCTGGTCGATGACGATCACCCGGGAGGACGGTCCCTACGGGCTGGCCAGCGTGGCCTTGCCACCCTTGTCGCCAGTTCGGGGCGGTGTGCCTGGCGGCCGCGCGGAACCTGCTGCCGGCGAACGCGCCGCGGCGGCGCAGGTTCTGCAGCCCGGCATGCGTGGCCAGGGGGTTCGTCGCCGGCGTGCGGTCGTTGCGCCACCTGTAACCTGCGAACCGACGAGATGAGGAGGAGACAGGTGACTACTGGTGGCTTCTCGTCGAAACGGCTGGCTCGGGTGCGAGAGTTGCTCGAGCGTCACGTCGAGTCCGGCTTCGTCCCGGGTGTGGTGATGCACTCTCCGCCTCGATGACCCGGTCGACATCGCTCTGACATGGCTTCGAGCCGCCGTGAAAGGCGCAGGTCACGGCGGGTGCGGGCCGGGCGGGAGTCATCGGGTCGCTCCCGCGTCGGCCGTCGACGACCACGGCCATCTCATCCGGGCTGCGCTTCAGGTATTGCCTGCCGATCTCGCGGCGGGCGGTCTTCCGTACGTAGTCAAGGGCGCGTTGCGGGTCGGCGTGGGGGGCGGCGAGCGCCCGAAAGCATACCCTTCCTCGACACCGACTTCCGTGAGCCCGGCGTCGATGCCGGTGGCGCCGTGAGTGAGGTGGCGCTCCACTGCGGGACCGGTAAGGGGCCGGGATTCCCGGTAGCCCCAGCTCGGCGAGATGGTCTGACACCAGCAGGCCGCCGGACGCCCTGCGCGGCGGGATACCTTCACGGCGACCTCCTGGCCCTCTGTCGTCGTGGCTCGCAGGACCGAGGCATCGGTGTCCTGCCCGCCGGCGACGAAAGAGGGCACCGAGCAGCGGAAGCCGAAAATCGCTTCGATCTCACCCTGCAGCACTGCGACGTCGACCGCAGGCCTGGCCGGGGCCGAGAGGGCGCTCATCCCGTCACCGTCCAGCGCCCGCGGGGAGCGAAGTAGCGTGCGCGTGCACCCACCAGGCGAGCGGAAGTGCGATCAGCACCACCGCCTGGATCGCGAGCAACGCCGGAACGATGCCCCAACGGTCTGCCACCAGGCCGGCTCCCAGGGCGACGAGCGCGTAGAGCACGCTGCCGATCAGCGACGCAAGCGAACCCATCGTCGCGCGTTCCCGGTCGGTGAACTCGCGCTGCAGCAACGTCTGCTGGGCGATTGTCGACATGCCGTAGGCCGGTGACCCAAGCAGCACGGGCGAAAATACCGTCGGCTTGACCAGCGCCACGAAGTTCGCCACGTTGTCGAACAGCTCACCGAACAGCAGAGTGCGGGCCGCGCCCACCCGGCCGATCATCCAACCACTGACGCGGAAGCCGACGAAGGCCACGCCATGGCCGAAGGTGCGCCACAGGCCCAGCGCCCAGAGCGGCCACAGCCCTGCCACGAAAACAGGCGACAACTGGGCCGCGCTTTCGCTGCTGTAACGAAGCGCCGACACCAGAGTCATCCGGCGGAGCACCGGATTACGGCGGATGCCGCGCAGGGCTGATCCGAGATGCACCAGCACGTTCGATTCCAGCGGGCCGTGCACCCGCGGTTCCCGGACCCGCAAGGCGACGAGCACGCACAGCACCTGCGGCACGACCGACAGCACGACCACCACACGCGGCGACCACGCGCCGGCGACCATGCCACCTATGGCTGCCGCGAGTGCGAGCGCGATCTGGAACATCGAGTTCACCCGGCCCGAGTGCCGGGGAAACTCCTCCTCCCGGCCGGCTTCGAGCAACGTGTCGTAGAGCAGAGACTCGTTGTTGCCGCTCCACAGTGAGGTCGCCAATCCCTCCAGCACAACAGCTGCCAGGAGGAGGCCGTAGCCCGAAGCGCCGGCGTACCCGAGATGGGCGGCCACCATGACGACGGCACCGGCGATCATCGTGCCGCGTCGGCCGAGGCGGTCGGAGAGCACCCCGGTAGGGACTTCGAACGCTGCCGAAGACAGCATCTTCACCGCCAGGAGGCTGGCGGCAGCGGTGTACGAGCCGGTGACTTGCGCGAAGTAGATGACCATCATCGGCCCGTACATGCGGAAGTCGCCGAAGAAGTTGAACCAGCTCAGCAGGCGGACATTCCGGTTGACAGTCTGATCAGCGGAGCTCGGAGCAGGCGGAGCTGACCTCGACCGTTGAGATTTCCTGCCGAACGGGGCAGCGATCAGGCGTTCGACCAGGACACGTACACGGAGCAGTGAAGAATGACGAGCGGACACAGCAGAACTCCCGGAAAGGCGAACGGAGACGCCAAACAGCGCCAAGGGCCGGTGACACGTGTCACCTCGCCCCGGCGACCGGGATGTGTGCTGACTTTGCTGCTACACGCGCAGGCGTTACAAGCCTGCGACTGCGGTCACCAAGGGGCGAACGGAAGCTCCGGTCATCGTTGTAGACATCAGTGCTCCTCATTTCCCCAGGCGGACGGGATTCCGCAAGAGGTTCAACTCTAGCGACCGAAGGACCTACGTGTCCGCTGAATCACGGACACAACGGCGGGTAACCGCGCCTCATGGCCGCTTGAGCCCGTGCACATGGGGAAGGGCGGCAGCGGTTTCGAGAAGGGCTGGAGCCGGGCGGATCGGGCAAGGTTCGCGCGTTGGGCACACCCCGGATCGCGGACCGGGTCGTCCAGGCGGCGCTCAAACTGGTGCTGGGAACCCTCTTCGAGGCCGACTTCCCGCCGGTCTCCTACGGGTTCCGGCCCCGGCGGCGACCCCACGACGCGCTTGCGGAGATTCACCACTTCGGCACCCGCGAAGATCCGTACCCCGACCCGCAAGACATCGCAGCAGGACCTCGCCTCCGTGCTGAAACGACTCGCTTCGATCATGCGAGGATGGGCCAACTATTTCAAAACACGCCGTGGCCAAGTGGACCTTCGACAAGCTGGATACCTTCACCTGGTGGAGACTCGTCCACATGTTGCGCGGCGGTTGCGCGTGACCAGGTCGGCGGGTAGGACGCCGTTCGTGACGAGCCACTCGCATTCGCCGTCGAGGTGGGATGCGATCTCGTCGAGGCTGCGACCGGGCCATGGCGGCAGTGGCGCGTCGTGCAGCATCCGTGCGGCGGCACCCGCCGCGGCCCACGCCGCCGACGACGCGGTCGACGGCTCGCCGGGGCGGCCGAGTGCCGTACCTGGGAGGGCGGCGAGCGCGAGCGCGGGCGGCTTTCGCCACAGGACCTCCGGAGTCGGGATCGGCGCCATGGCCATCGCCTCGACCTCGACGTTGGTGCGCGTCTGATCAGCGTCGATCTTCAGGAACACGTCGCCGACGCGCAGGGTCGCGCGCTCGTGATGGGCGACGGCGACCTCGACCTTCTCCACGTCGGCCATCATCGCGAGGATGACCACCGACGTCACCGGGTTTATCGCGTGCGACTGCGCGGCTGACCGCGTCCCGCTGCCCGGCGGCCTCGTGCACGACACCGACCGCTGACGGATCGAGCGCCGTCGATCCGCCCCCGCGCGGTGTCAGTGGCCATGTCAGCTCCGCGTCAGTGCCGCAACTGGGGACCGGGCGAGTATTTCCGGCATGAACAAGACACAGAGGCCCACGGCCACACCGCAAGCCACTCGTCCGAGTCGAATCGCTGAAGTGCTGCTGGCCGACCGGCACTCCGTGCCTTTGTCGATCGCGCTGCACCTCATCCCCGGGGCCCTGATCGTCGCCGTCTACATGTTCTTCGCCGAACCGCTCGTCCTGGACCTCGGCTACCCACCGTTCCTGGCCTGGGCGATCGCCATGGGCGTGGCCCTCGCGCCGCTCGAACTCGGCCTGCTGCTGTGGCTGGGCCGCCGGCGCAACGGCCGGTTCTCGCTGCGCGGCGTGCTGCACTACACAGGCAAGCCGATCTCACGCGGGAAGATCACCGCCGTCATCGCCGCCCTCATCGTCTGGATGACGGTCGTGTCGCTCGCGCTCGTCCCCATGGACAACTTCTTCTACAACCAGTTCTTCACGTGGATCCAGTACGAGGGTGCCGGCGGCAGCGCCACCACCTACCTCGACGGGTACTCGCACAACGCCACCCTCATCACGCTGGCGCTGTGCCTGCCGTTCACCGGATTTCTCTTCCCGCTCATCGAGGAGCTCTACTTCCGCGGCTTCCTCCTGCCCCGTCTCCCTCAGCTGGGCCGGTGGGCGCCGCTGTTCAACACGGTCCTGTTCACGGTGTACCACTTCTGGTCGCCCTGGACGTACCTGTCCAAAGTGATCTTCCTTTACCCGGCGGTCTGGCTCGTCTGGCGCAAGAAGGACATTCGACTCTCGATCGGCATGCATCCCGGCACGACGCTGCTCATGGCGACGGTCGGCACCCTCGCCGTGCTGTTCGGGGTCATGCCATAACCCCCTATGACGAGGGGTGTCGCAGCGCCGCCGCACCAGATCGGCGTGGCAGCGCAGCAGCGTGCCCGGCGTCACGAACAACCGCCGACGACCGGCTGGAGACAGCAGCGCGCCAGCACGCTGATCACCGCCCGATCCGCCCACGACGGCCGAGGCCGAGGGGCCGCGCCAGGCCGGCATCGTAGGACTCCCAGCAGACCTCCTCCAGCTCACGGAGCAGCGCGCAAGGCTCGCCGAGAGATACGTCGATCTCCTGCTGCGACTCCATGCCTGCGTAGAACGCGAAGATCTCCGCCGCGATGGTGTCGCCGCGCCGGAGCGCGCGGGGCGTCCCCCATGCCGAACCACTCGGGGATGGACCAGGCGAAGCGCGACCGTCCCGCGCTCCAGCAGGAACGGCCAACGCACCCAGCCACCGCCAGCGATGATCGCCTGGAAGGAGGCGGCGCCGATCTCATGCTCATTCGCGCCTCCCCTGCGGGAGCAGCCAACATCGGCGGATCGCTCCGAACTGGCGGTTCAATCCCCGGATCGCGGAAAATCCGAGGTCAGTGACCTGCGGTTTTCGTGTTTCCCGACTGTTAAGCCGTGCGTGCCATCCCATGCCTCAGGTTGCTGCCGTGGCAGGTTCCTGCCGTCTCCTTTCCATAGCGAATTCACAGAGTTCTGGGCAGAGTGAGTCCCGTCCCGGAATTACCGAAAGGAGGAACCATGGACTACTCCATGGACACGACCCCGGAACTGACGATCGAGGACCTGAGCCAGGACGTCAACACGGCGCCGTCGTCGATCAGCACCGTTCTCTGTGTGGGCTGCGACTAACAATCGAAAGGATGGACATGGGCGACACCAGAACCGCCGCGATGGACATCACCATCGAGGAGCTCTCGGATGCCGACGGAATCGCTCCGGGCTGCACCAGCACCGTCTACTGCTTCACCCTTCCGCCGGGGTAATCAGCTGTTGACCTGAACGGCAGTTAATTCGGCTCCCCTGAGGGGGAGCCGAATTACTTTTCACCCGACCAGCCCCGGAGGAGCGGAATTGACGGTCGCCATTGGATTCACCAGGTTCGCCGCGGCGCATGTGGTGCCGGATCACGGCGTGTTTCTCATGTCCGAACATCGTCAACTCCTTCTGCGTGGCGCGTTGATCGAACGGATGGCGCCTCTCCTGGACGGATCTCGCACGCGCGCCGAGGTCATCGGCGAGCTGGCCGGAGCGTACGAGGCGGACGCCGTGGAGAGGGCGCTCGGGCTGCTGGCCGAGGCAGGGCACGTCGTCGAGATGGATCCGGGCACCGATCGGCGGGCGGCGGGGTACTGGGAGCGAACCGGGCTGAACGGCGACATGGCCTGCGATGCAGTGCGTACCGGCAGCGTGCGCCTGCTCGCGCTGGGCGGCACCCGACGCGAGTGGTTCACCGGCGCGGCCGACGAGGTGGGCCTGCGCCTGGGCGGCGCCGAGGCCGACATCACCGTGGTGCTGACCGACCATTACCTGCACTCCGAACTGGCGAGCATCAACAGGACCTGCCTCCGCGAGGGCCGCCCGTGGCTGCTGGCCAAGCCGACAGGAACGACGATCTGGGTCGGCCCGCTGTTCCAGCCCGGCCGGTCCGCGTGCTGGACCTGCCTGGAGCACCGCCTCCGCGGCCACCACCCCGTCGCCTCCTTCGTACGACAGGTCGGCGGCTTGCCCGAGTTGCCGCTGGCGGCCACGGATGTCCCCGCCACTGTGGCCATCGCGGTACGGCTGGCGGCGCTGGAGGCGCAGAAGTGGCTGGCTGGAGCTCGTGCGGAGGAAGGCGCCGTGATCACGCTCGACACCCTCACGTTGACGCCGGAGCGGCACGCGGTGCAGCCACGACCGCAGTGCCCCGAGTGCGGCACCGCCGATACCAGACCCGAGCGCATCCCTGACGCCGTCAGATTCACCGATCGCGTCAAGACCGCCACGTCGGACGGAGGGCATCGGGCCCGGGATCCCGAGAGGTTCCTCGCCGACTACCAGCATCTGGTCAGTCCGGTCACCGGCCTCGTCCCTCGCCTGGTCAAACAGGAGGTCGACACGGACCTGCTGCACACCTACACCGCGGGACACAACTTCGCTGCCCGCGCGCGTGACCTGGACGGGCTGCGGACAGGCCTGCGCATGAGCAGCGGCGGCAAGGGCCGCAGCGACCTGCAGGCCAAGGCCGGCGCGCTGGCCGAAGCCATCGAACGCTACTCGGGGGTTTTCCAGGGAGACGAACCCCGTGTCACCGGTTCGCTCCGCTCGCTCGGGGATCGGGCCATCCATCCCAATGCCGTCTATCGCTACAGCGACCGGCAGATCAGCGAACGCGATTCCTGGAACTCCGGAGACTGCCATTTTCATTGGGTGGTCGAGGCGTTCGACGAGAACGCCAGAATGGAATGGAGCCCGGTGTGGTCGCTGACCGAACAGCGACACAAGTATCTGCCGACAGGCTCGCTGTACTACCAATATCCCGACGACGGCGGCGTCGTGAAGGCCGATTCTAACGGCGCCGCCGCAGGATCCAGTCTGGAAGATGCCGCGCTGCAGGGATTCCTGGAACTCGTGGAGCGCGACAGCGTCGCCATCTGGTGGTACAACCGAATTTCCCGCCCGGGCGTGGATCTGGCTGGATTCGGTGACGACTACTTCACCCGATGGCAGCATGAGTACCGCCGGATGAACCGCGAGACGTGGGTTATCGACCTCACCAGCGATCTCGGCATTCCGGTCGCCGCCGCCGTTTCCCGGCGATATGACAAACCGGCGGAAGACATTCTCATCGCGTTCGGTGCGCATTTCGACATGCGCATCGCCATCTCCCGAGCCATGACCGAGATGAACCAGTTCCTGCCCGCGGTGCTGCCCATGCGGGCCGATGGCACGGGTTCCTACGCCTACGACGATCCCTATCAGGTGCGGTGGTGGCGCACAGCGACCACCGTGAACCAGCCCTACCTGCTGCCCCATGCGAGCCTGCCGGCGCGGACGGCCGCCGACTACTCCTACGCCTTCCGTCCCAACCTCCGCGACGACCTGCTCGAGGCGCAGCGGATCGTGGAGAGCAAGGGAATGGAGATGCTGGTACTCGATCAAACCCGGCCGGATACCGGGCTGCCCGTGGTGAAGGTCATCGTGCCCGGGATGCGGCATTTCTGGCCCCGCTACGCGCCCGGGCGCCTCTATGACGTACCCGTGGAGCTGGGATGGCTGCCGGAGCCGCTCGCTGAAGATCAACTCAACCCCATCGGCGTCTTTGTCTGAGGAGCTGTGAGATGACCCCGGATCTGTCACCGCGCATCGCCTTCAGGGAAGGCGTGGAGGTCCTGCCGGAAGACTCGTTCATGGACGTACGGCACGCCATGGCAGCCTTCCGCCTCCGTGGTGTGCCGCCTCGGCTGCAGGCCATGCTCCACCGCCTCGTTGGCGAGCGCGTCACCTGCGACCCGGAACTCGAGCGGCTGTGCGCACAGCTGTCACCACTGGTCACCAGCTTCCTCGTCGATGCGGAGGACCGCCCCGTGCTGAGCATCGAGCGGCTGACGCGCACCGCGACGTTCGCGCCGGTACCTCTCCCCGCCGGAACGAGGGTCCGGCTTTCCAGGTTCGCGATGTCCCACCTTCACCAGGGAGACCTCGTCCTGGAGTCTCCACTGTCGATGCTCCGCGTGCGCTGGCACTCGGACGAGGCTTGGCGATTCATGGCGGGCCTGTCAGCCGGCCGGGCGGCGTCGGGTGCGACCGACGCCTTCATCCACGCCGCCGGGCTGCTGGAGGTCGACACTGGAAGCGGATTCCACGAGTCCGACGTCCTGCGCCAGTGGGAGTTCCACGATCTGCTCTTCCACTCGCGCAGCAGGCTGGGGCGGCACGGCGAGCCATTCGGCGCCACCTACCCGTTCAAAGGGGAGATTCCGCCACGGCCCGCCATGAAACAGCCACCCGCGGGGCCGGTCGTCGAACTCCCCGCACCCGACCTGGACGCCGTCTCCGAGCACGACCCGGCTTTCACGGCCGTACTGGAGCAGAGGCGCTCGATCCGGGAGTACGGACAGTGGCCGCTGCGGGTGGACCAGGTGGCGGAGTTCTTGTATCGGGTGGCGCGGGTGCGTTCGCTGACAACGGTTGAGGGGCTGCCCTATCAGGCCAGCTCACGGCCCTATCCGTCCGGTGGCGCCGCCTACGACCTGGAGCTCTATCTGTTGGTCGAAAGGTGCGACGGCCTGGCCCGCGGGATCTACCACTACGACCCGCTGGATCATCGGCTCACCGGCGTCGAGGCCCGCCCCGCCGACCTCGCGAGGATACTGGGCAACGCTCGCTCGGCCGCCGGGCTGGCCCGGTCTCCCGACGTCATGTTCGTGATCACCTCGCGCTTCCAACGTCTGGCCTGGAAGTACCGGGGCCTGGCATACGCGGCCACGCTCAAGAACGTCGGAGTGCTGTACCAGACGATGTACCTGGTGGCGACCGCCATGGGGCTCGCACCGTGCGCGCTCGGGTCAGGCGACTCCGACCTGTCGGCCCGGGTGCTCGGCCTCGACTATCTCGAGGAGTCGGCCGTGGGCGAGTTCATGCTGGGTAGCCGTCCCTCATGACGCCAGTCGTGGCCGTGGTGCTGATGCGGGTGGCCGGATTGCCGGTGCGAGATCTCGACGTTCTGGTCGCCCCCGAGCTCGGTGGTCTGCTGGAGCGAACCGCCACGAGGCGCGGCCGCTCTGAGGAGCTCGGACGCCAGGTCGCCGACGCCCTCTACGACGTCATCCCCCGTATGGCGGACAAGGCCCGGCGGGAGGCGCTCAAGCTGCGGCGTGATGCCCACAACGGCCGCTGCTCCGATCGCACTCTCGCCGCGGCCGACGTGGTGGACCGGTACCTCGACCGTGAGCATCGCGATCTCATCGGCTCCTGGGTCCACTCGGTCACCACGCTGCGGGAATGCCTGGCTGAGACGGACCGGGCAGCGGCGGTGCACGTCGCGGTGGCGGGCCGCCAGGTGTTCGGCCTGCTGACTCGGGCCGACATCATGAGCACGCTCGCGCTGGCGAGCCCCACCTTCGCGCGCGTCCTGCTCGGCCCGGGATCCGCGTGGACGTGCCCGCCGGAGAGCAGGACGTGCAGGACCGCCGTGTCGTACGCCACCAGGGCGGCGCTGAAGCCGAGCCCGTTCGGATCGCTGGGCCGTACCGTCCCCTCGACCGCGACGGTGAGCTCTCCCCTTCATCTGGCGGTCGCCCTCGTCCGGGCCTGCGCGCAGCACCGGCAGCTGTCGTCACGGTTCCCCTCCCGGGTCAACCCGAGCCTCCGGAACGTCGCGGGAAGCTGGTACGCGATGCTGCCCTGCTACGACGTGCCCGCAGGGCTCCTGCCGTATCGCTGGGACGAGTTGACGAGCGCCTCCCTCTACGTGCCCGGACAGCTCGCCCCTGAGCGACCGGATGGTGCCCGACCTCTTGACGCCTGGCCCGGAGCCGGGCCGGAGCTGGCCGGCAGATGGGTGGAGATGGGACTCCTCCTCCCCGATGTCCCGTGGCGATCCGGCGAGCGCGACTATCTGGCCCGGATCGCCGACCGCGTACCCGCAGGACCCGTGGGCGACGCCCTCGCCGAGTTGAAGCGGGCCGAACAGCGGATGCCGGCCGCCGATGCGGCCGAACGGGTACGGCTCGACGCCCGGGTACGGCGGGTGGCCACCGACGCTTTCGATCGCCTGGAGACCTCCCCGCCCGCCTGGCTCCAGACCGCGCCCCTGTTCCACGAGAGTCTGCCCGCCGATGACGTGCCGTTGCCCGCGCTCCCACCACAGGTAACCCAGGATCTGGGCGTCGTGGCGGCCCGGATCCGGGCCGGGTTGGGGCAGACGCGCCTGTACGAGGGGCTGGTCCGGCACTTCGTCGCCCGGTACGGCTCCGGCGGACGCTGCGATGACCTTCTGGAGTTCCTCTACACCTATCCGTGGACACCCGCCCCCTTCCCGGCGCACCGGCCAGAACCCGGCGGCACGCTGGGATTCCCCGCCGCCACGGTGTTCTACCAGCTCGCGGCGAACGGCACCGCGGCCCTTGAGCGGGGTGACTACACCCTGGTGGTCAACCAGGTCTGCGTTGAGCCGGGCGGGCAGGCCGCCAGATGGGACGGCGCCCACGGCACGGCGGACACGCTGCGGACCTGGATCTCCTCGCTGCACCCAGGGAGCACGGTGTACGAGCTGCTCGCCGGAGCCGACTTCGCCGGAGTGCAGGCGCCGGCCGCCCGGCTGTTCGAGCGCGTCGCCTGGCCTTCGGATCTCGGCCCCGCGCAAGGCCGCGACCTGTACGGCTTCGTTGTGACCCACGACCGCCGGACCGGCACGCTCCAGGCCTACGATTCGGCGGGCGCCCGTGCCGCCTTCGTCTACCTGGGCGCCATGCCGTTGCCCTTGCTCCACGGGCCGATGCGGCTGCTGGCCACGCTGACGCACCCCTGGATCCCGGCGTCCCCCGATGCCCCGGGGACGCCGGCCGGGAGGGTCCAGCAGGGCAGGGTGGTCATGAGCCGGGCGCGGTGGCGCCTGCCCGCCGGCACCATCCCGCGGCGGACCGGCTCGTGGGCCGAGTACCTGGGAGATCTGGCCGCGTGGCGGGCCGCTCATGCCATCCCGCGCCAGGTATTCGTACGGCACGGCAGGCACAAACCGTTCTGGGTGGACTTCCACGCGCCGCACACCGTCGCGCTGCTCGATCATGAGCTGACCGGCGGGGAGATCGAACTGACCGAGGCTCTGCCCACCCGTGAGCAGCACTGGGTACGCGACGGCTCCGGCCGCGCCCGTGCCGCCGAGTTCGTCGGCCTCGTCCGGTTGGACGGCGGCGCATGAGGCGGGATTGGCTCTACTATCGGATGATCGTCCGGTCGGGAGACCACCTTCAGGACGTCGTGGAGCACCCGCTGAGCCAGCTGATCGCGGCGGCCGAAGGGATCGAGCGCTGGTTCTTCCTCCGGTTCACCGACCGGTGGGGCCCGCACATCCGGCTGCGCCTCGCGGGAACACCGGACCGGATCTCCGAGGTGCGGCGGCTCGCGCGGCAGGTGTTCGAGATCCAGGACGCGTGGCCGAACCGCCTGGCCGAGTCGTGGCGCGGTGCGAGACTGTCCCTCTACGAGCCCGAACTCGCCAAATACGGCGGTGTTGCCGGCGTGGCGAGCGCCGAGCGGGTCTTCCAGGCATCCAGCGAGCTCGCCCTGTCTCTCACCGGGCTCGGAGGCCGGGAACGGCGGCTGGCCACCGCGCTGGCCCTCACGCGGATGGCGGTCGAGCTGCTGCCACCGGCGGGCAGGAGATCGTTCCTGTACCACATGGCGTGGTACTGGACCGGCCAGGACCAGGAGCGGCGAGCCAGGATACGCCTGCTCGCCGGCCGCCGCCCGGTGGAGCCGGCCCCCCTGAGCGGCTCCGAGGTCGACCTCCACGGGCACCACCTGGAACGGGCCCTGGCCGAGGGACCTCGGACCGCGCCGCACCTCCTCTTCCACTTCATCCACACCACGAACAACCGGCTCGGCCTGAACGTGCTGGAGGAAGCGCTGATCGCCGAGCAGTTACTCCTCGGCTGAAAGAGTCAGCTCCTTGGCCAGGTATCCGGCCTGGAAACGGCTCTGCGCGCCCAGCGTCTTCATGATCTCGGCGATGTGGCGGCGGCACGACCTGACGGACAACCCGATCGCGCGCGCGATGAAATCGTCCTTGGCGCCCTCCGCCAGCATGGCCAGGATGGTCGACCGAAGGTCGTCCAGCACCGGCGCGCTGTACTCGGAGGCGAACTGCTCCCCGGACATCCAGTACGACTCGAAGACCCGGTGCACGAACGCCACCAGCGTCGGCTCCCGGACCACCAGCATCATCGCCAGCTCGCCGGATGCCGGGAGAAGCGCGACCCTGGCGTCGAGGATGAAGACGCGAGCGGGCACCTCGGCGACGCTGCGCACCTGCGCGCCCATCCCGGAGAGGTCGAGCACCTCCTGCCGCAACCTCGCGATGCGCCGGTGTGCGTGCGGGCACAGCAGCCGAACCGCGATACCACGCTCCAACGCGCGGGAAAGGCCGCGAGCAACCGACTCCTCCCTCGGCTGCACCAGGGCCACCTCCTCGGTGCAGGAGGACAGCTCGCTGTCGAGCAGGGCATCCGCCTCCGTCATGGGGACAGCGGTGACGGCTCCCTCGCGCCACCCGTCGAGCGCCCGCGTGTAGAGCGGCCCGAGCTCGGCCAGCACACTGCGGGTACGTTCCAGCCGCAGCTGTTCGAGACGGAGCCGGACCTCCTCCTCGAGAGTCTCGGCCGCCACCAGAGCCGGCCCGATCGCGTGCAGGCGGCCCCCGGAGTCCTCGCGCAGCAGGCCCATGCCGGTGAGCCAGGTGGTCGCCTGCGCAGGAGGCTCCCGGAGCCCGAGGCCCTCCCGGAGTTCGGCCAGGGTGGCCCCGCCACGCCGGACCACGTGCAGATAGATCTGGACGGCTTCGTCGCTCAGCTCAGACATCGGTGCTCGTCCCACAGCACGGGCAACTGCTCGAAGTCCTCGGTCGTGGTGCCCCGCACCTGGCGGAGCTCCGCCACCGGAATGGCCAGCCGGATGGTGGGGAACCGACGGAAGATCGCGCTCACCGCCTCGGAGAGTTCGACCCTGGCCAGTCCGGCGCCCACGCAGTAGCGCGGCCCGCGGCCGAAGGCGAGATGTGCGGCCGGAGAGCTTCGCGTGACCACGAAGCTGCCCGGATCGGGGAAGACCGCGGGGTCCCTGTTGGCCGCCGGCGTGTTGAGCAGGATCCCGTCTCCCTCTCTGATCACCACCCCGCCGATCTCGAGGTCGGTGTGCGCGTAGCGGGGTATCCCGTGGGTGTTCGCGGACGCCAGCCGTAGCCCCTCTTCCACCGCGGCCTCAACCAGAGCCGGACTCTCCTGAACCAGCGCCCGCTGGTCGGGGCAGGCCAGCAGGAAGGCCATCACGAAGTCGACGCGCAGGGCCGTGGTGGCGTATCCGCCGAAGAGCACCGCCGCGCCGAGGCGCGCGAGCTCGGCGACGGAGAACGGGCTCTCGGCGACGACCAGATCGCTCAGCAGGTCTCGTGCCGGCCGGCGGCGTTTGCTGCGGAGCAGCTCCTCCATGTATTCAACGAGCCTGCCCCAGGCCGCCCAGCTCCGCTCCGGCTCGCTCAGCAGACTGGCCTCATCGGCCCAGACGGCGAAGTCGTCACGGTCGGAGTACGGCACGCCGAGCAGCTCGCAGATGACCCGGGCGGAGAGCGGACGGGAGAAGCAGACCCGCAGGTCCGCCGGAGGACTGTGGGCGGCCACGCCGTCCAGCACCTCTTCCACGGTGTCCCGGACGAACCCGCGGAGCCTGGCCATCCTCCTGGCGGAGAAGGCCGGATTGAGCAGCCGTCGTATCGCAGCGTGATCCGCCCGCTCGCTCGTGTATCCGCCCGCTGGGCCGCCCAGCCTGATCGAGCCGGACAACCGGGCGGCACGTTCCGGGCACGGGTGCGATCTCCCCAGCCGCCGATCCGACAGCAGGTCACGAACCTCGGCGTAGCCCGTCACCAACCAGGCAGGGTCCCCCGCCTGTGTCGTCACCATCCGGACGGCCGGACCTTCCAGGTAGCCGGCGGCGAGTTCGAACGGGTGGAGTCCGGGAAACGGAAGCCGCGGTAGCTCTTGCACGATTCATCCCCCAGGTCGTTACGATCACCACGATTCAAGGACTCGATGATCGACAGCCAGTTGATACGGGGTTGACGGCAGAGCCGCAGCGGCCTCGCGACGGCGGGCCGTTGCTCAGGCTTGGCTCGGGCGCTGGAGAATGCACACCTGGCCAGGAGCGAGAGCCGGGCCATCCGCGAGGCAGGGGGCGGACAGGCGCCGTCCGTCCACGGAGCTCATGACCACGGTCTCATCGGTCCGGTTGATGAGGAACCAGTAGTCGACGTCGCCGTCGGTGCGGACCGCCAGCTCCAGCGCGCCGGCGAGGTCTTCAGGAAGATCTGGCCGCACGCCGCTGGCGGCCATGAACTCCGACAGCACCGGGCCCAGGCCGTCGGGGCCGAGCCGGGTCGAGACGTAGGACGCCGAGCCGACCCCGACCGTGCGCATGGTCACGGCAGGGCGTCCGGCGTGGTCACCGGAGGTGTAGTTCGCGAGGATCTTGACGTCCACTCCGGTGACGTCGATGCGGTCGCTCCACAGCGTGCCGGTCACCCCGAGGTCGAGGTCGACGTGGTCGCCGTCCAGGAGCGGGCCGAACTCCTCGATGCGGATGCCGAGCAGGTCGCGCAGCGCGCCAGGGTAGCCGCCGAGCCAGACGTGGTCGTCCTCGTTCACGACGCCGGAGAAGTAGGTGGTGACGAGGTGTCCGCCGCCGGCGACGTAGTCGTTCAGCCGCCCGGCCAGTGCCTGGGGCACAACGTGGAGGATCGGGGCGATGAGGAGTTCGTAGTGCTCGAACGAGTCGCCTGGGCTGATGACGTCCACGCGGACTCCCGCCGCCAGGAACGCCGAGTACCAGTCGAGTGCCTCCTGGCGGTACCGCAGCTTCGAGGTGGGGTGGGAGTCCAGTTCGCTGGCCCACCAGGAATCCCAGTCGAACACGATCGCGGCCGCGGCCCGCTTACGGCGCGTGCCGGCGATCGGCGCGAGCGCGTCGAGAGTCGCCCCGAGGTCGACGACGGATCGGAACACCGCACTGTCCTGGCCGGCGTGGGGGACCATCGCCGAATGGTATTTCTCGGCGCCGCCCGCTGATTGCCGCCACTGGAAGAAGCAGACCGCGTCGGCTCCGTAGGCGACATGGGTCAGAGAGTCGCGTGCCATGGCGCCGGGCTTCTTGGCCAGGTTGACCGGTTGCCAGTTCACCGCGCTGGTGGAGTGCTCCATCAGGAACCACGGCCTGCCCCCGGCGAGTGAGCCGACGAGATTGGCCGAAAAGGACAGCTCATCGCGCGCCTGCGGGCCGGTGAGGGCGTAGTGGTCGTTGGAGACGAAGTCGACCTCCAACGCCCAGTCCGCGTAGTCCATCCCCTTGGTGCCGCCCATGAGCATGAAGTTGGTGGTGACCGGAATGTCGGGGGTCAGTTCGTGGAGCAGGTCACGTTCGGCCTTCAGATGGTCCTTCAGCGCGTCGGAGGAGAACCGTTTGAAGTCCAGTTGCTGGGTCGGGTTGGGATAGGACGCCGCCAGGCGAGGCGGAAGGATCTGGCCCCAGGCGCTGTAGCCCTGGGACCAGAACGTCGTGGCCCATGCGCGGTTCAGCTCCTCCAGCGTTCCGTACTTCTCGCGGAGCCAGCTTCGGAAGGCCGCGGCCGCGTCATCGGAGAAGTCGTAGACATTGTGGCAGCCGAGTTCGTTGGAGACGTGCCAGGCCGCCAGTGCCGGGTGATCTCCGTACCGTTCGGCGAGCGCGCGGGCCAGCCTCAGGGCATGTTCGCGGAAGACCGGGGAGGTCGGGCGCCAGTGCTGCCGCGCTCCCGGCCACAGCGTGCGCCCGTCCTGGTCGACCGGAAGGATCTCCGGGTGCTTGGTCGTCAGCCACGGTGGCGGGGAGGCCGTCGCCGTCGCCAGGTCGACGGCGATCCCGTTGCTGTGCAGGAGATCCATCACCTCGTCGAGCCAGTCGAAGCACCACACACCCTCATCCGGTTGGATCCGCGCCCAGGAGAAGATGGCCAGCGAGACGATGTTCACCCCGGCGAGCCGCATCGCCCGCATGTCCTCGTCCCACACCTCACGCGGCCACTGCTCCGGGTTGTAGTCGGCGCCGAAGGCCAGGCGCCCGCCTGTGGTGCCGTCAGGCCAGCGAAGCCAGCGGGAAGCGCGATCAACTTTCACAACGAACTCCTGTTACACGGAAGGGGTGAGCCGATCGCGGCGCGCGATGTCCGCGACCGGCCCGGTCGGGTGCTCGGCGGTGTTACGGCGAGACGGCCTGCCGGTCCTGCCGCCGTGCTCCCCGCGGACGGCGGCAGCGCATACCGGGCTCTGCTACTGCTGGATGGTGAAACCCTGTTCCTGCCCGTACTTGATGGAGGCGTCCTGCCAGGCCTTCAGGCCGTCCTGAAGAGTGGTGGGGGAGGTGTAGGCCTTACCGACGGTGTCGTTGAAGATGCTGTTGGCGTAGACCTGGAAGGGCACGTAGGACCAGCCGCCGACGACCTCGCCGGCCGATTCGGCGAGAACCTGGTTGACCTCCTGCCCGCCGAAGTAGGGGAACTTCTTGTTCAGGAACGCCGGGTCCTTCAGGTGCGCGGTGGTGGCGGGGAAGGCGCCGCCGTCGATGCGGGCCTGTGCTCCTTCCTCGACGCTCGCGTACTTGATGAAGGCGTAGGCGAGGTTCTTGTTGGTGCTCGCCTCCGGGAGCGCCAAGGAGCTGCCGCCGTTCTCGGCCGTGGCCTTGCCACCGGCCTCCCACTGCGGCATGGGGGCGACACGCCACTTACCCGACGCGGCCCTGACCCCGGACTCGAGGTTGGCGGGCATCCACGCGCCGATGACCAGGGTCGCGATGGTGCCGTTACTCAGGCCCTTGTACCAGGCATCGCTCCAACCGGAGACCGGCGAGAGCAGCTTGCCGTCGATCAGTTTCTGCCAGGTCGCGGTGAACTTCTGCGTGCCGGGGTCGCTGAAGTCGATGCGGACGTCGGTGCCTTTGACCGTGAACGGCTTGCCGCCCGCCTGCCAGATCATGCTGGTGGTGAAGCCCGCGTCGCCGGTGTCGCTGGTGATGTAGGCCTTCGGGTCGGCCTTGTGCAGCTTCTCGGCGGCGGCGACGTACTCCTCCCAGGTCGTCGGGACCTGGATGCCGTGCTTGTCGAAGACCTCCTTGTTGTAGAACAGAGCCATCGGGCCTGAGTCCATGGGCAGTCCGTAGACGCCGTCGCCGGAGTGGACGGCCGCCCACGGCCCTGGGGTGAAGGTGCCGTCGAGCTTGCCCGCGCCGAAGCCGGACAGGTCGGTGAGCGACTTGGCCAGGGCGAACTGCGGCAGAGCGTAGTACTCGACCTGGGCGACGTCCGGCACGCCGGATCCGGCCTTGACGGCGTTCTGAAGCGCGGTGTACTGGTCGTTGCCGGTCCCGGCGTTGACCAGGTTGACCTTGACCTTCGGGTACTTGGCCTGGAAGTCGGCGGCGACCTGCTTGAGTGTCGGTTCCCAGGCCCAGACCGTGAGGGTGCCCCCGGTGTTCAGGGCGTTGCGCAGGTCGGCGTCCGAGACGGCCGCCGGCTTGGCGGCGCCGGAATCGCTGTTGCCGGAGGAACCGCCGTTGCCTGAGGAGCCGCACGCGGCGGCCAGCGACAGGGACAGGGCTGCCCCCAGCGCGACGACGTGACGACGCGTTATCGTCATGGGTGTTGCCTTTCTGGATTCCTTGGAAGGGGAGGCGGCGCGTCGGGCCGGGGCGTCGGTCACTCCTTTACGCTTCCGGCGGCCAGGCCCGACTGCCAGTACCGCTGGAGCAGGAGGAACGCGGCTATCAGCGGGACGATGGTCAGCAATGATCCGGTGATCACGAGATTGAAGACGGCCTCGCCGCCCGCGGTGGTGGCCTGCTGGTTCCAGGCCTTGAGACCGATGGTCAGCGGGTACCAGCCGGGGTCCTTCAGCATGATCAGCGGCAGGAAGTAGTTGTTCCAGGTGGCGACCACGTTGAACAGCAGGACCGTGACGATCCCCGGCGCCAGCAGCGGCAGGCTGATCCTGGAGAAGGTCCGGAACTCACCCGCTCCGTCCATGCGCGCCGACTCCAGGATCTCCTTCGGCACGGCGTCGGCGGCGAAGGTCCACATCAGATAGAGGCCGAACGGGGAGACCAGCGAGGGGATGATGATCGCCCACGGGGTGTTGGTCAGGCCCAGGTTGGAGAACATCAGGAACGTGGGGACTGCCAGAGCGGTTCCTGGCACCGCCACCGCCCCGATCACCACGGCGAACACGGCCTTCTTGCCCGCGAAGTCGAACTTCGCCAGCCCGTATCCGCCGAGCGCCGCCAGCAGCGTCGCGCCGCCCGCGCCGACGACCACGTACAGCAGCGTGTTCAGCAGCCAGCGGACGAAGATCCCCTCGTTGTAGGTGAAGGTCGAGCGGACGTTGTCGAACAGGGCGAAGTCATCGCTGAACCACAGGCCGAAGGTGCTCATCAGCCCCTCTTGGGTCTTCGTGGCATTGATCATCAGCCACACCAGAGGAAGCAGCGTGTACACCAGCATGAGGGCCGTCAGGACGGTCAGTGTCGCGCTACGCCGCCGGCCCGACGGCCGGCGTCGCTTGATCACCAGAGGACCTCGCGCCAGGCCGCGTCCATCCTTCCGGCCACGCGCCCGGCCGGCGATGCGAGTTGTCGTGACCATGGCTCAGACCGCCTTTCGCATGCCGCGAAGCTGGACCAGGTAGGCGATGATCATCGTGATGAGGCCCATGACGATGGCGACCGCCGCGGAGTAGTCGAACTGCTGCCCCGAGAAGGACAGCGAGTAGGCGTACAGGTTCGGCGTGAAGTAGGTGGTGACCGCGTTCGGCGCCAGCGACTTGAGGATGCTGGGTTCGTTGAACAGCTGGAAGCTGCCGATGATGGAGAAGATCGTCGCGATCACCAGCGCTCCGCGGAGCGCGGGAATCTTGATCGCCCAGATGATGCGCAGCTGACCGGCCCCGTCGATCTCGGCGGCCTCGTAGAGCGAGGGGTTCACCACCCGGAGCGCGGAGTAGAGGATCAGCATGTTGTAGCCCACGAACTCCCAGGTGACGATGTTGCCGATGGAAGCGAGGATCAGGTCGGGCGACAGCGGGTCCGGCAGGGACACCCCGAACGTCTCGTTGAGGTTACCGATGAGGCCGAACCGCGAGCCGTACATGAAACCCCACATCAGCGTCGCGACGACGGCGGGCACCGCGTAGGGCAGGAACACCGAGATCCGGAAGAACGCCGCCCCGTACAGCCGACCGCTGTCGATCGCGAGCGCGACGAGCAGCGCGAGGAGCAACATGATCGGCACCTGGACGACCAGGAAGAGCGCCACCCGGCCGAACGACGACCAGAACAGCGGGTCTTGCAGAACCTTCACGTAGTTGTCGACGCCGACGAAGGCCGTTCCGCCGATCAGCCGGGTCCTGAACAGGCTCAGGTAGATCGAGTAGCCGATCGGGGCCAGGAAGACCAGGGCGAACACCGCCATGAACGGCCCGACGAACTGCCAGCCGATCCATGACCGGCGCCTGGACGCCAGGCTCCTCTCCGAGACCACCGGCCTGCTCCTCTCAACCGTGTGTTGACGACCTTGTTTACGTAAACATTATCCTTGGCCTGCTGCTTTGCTTGGTTACGAAGGAAGGGCATCGCGCAACCTGGGCGCAATGTTTACGTAAACTTCTGTTGCGGTATGGTGGCACCCGTTACAGGTGAGGTCAAGGGGCGCTGCCTTGACCGCCGGGAGGGTCCCGGCGGAGGATGCGCGGCGAACGGGGAACGCGGCAGGCGGGAGCGACACGGCGATGGACCTGGACGATCCGGCCCAGCAGCTCCCGGCGGTGCCGGTCGGCGGCGCGAAACGGGGCCGCTCTGACATTCCGGGCGGACGCCGCAAGCAGCGGGTATCCATGGCGGACGTGGCCAGGCTCGCGGGCGTGTCCTCGCAGACGGTCTCCAGGGTCGCCAACGGGTATCCGGGCGTGATCGGCACCACCCGCGAGCAGGTGCTCGCCGCCATGCGAGAGCTGGGCTACCGGCCCAACAGCGCCGCCCGGGCGTTGCGATACGGGCAGTTCAACACGATCGGCGTGATCCTCTTCAACCTCGCCTCGACCGGCAACAGCCACACGGTGGAGGCGATCGCCACCTACGCCGCGACCGAGGGATACGCGATCACGTTGATCCCCATCGACGTGCCCACCCAGGACAACGTGCTCGGCGCCTTCACCAGGATGGGCGAGCTGGCCGTCGACGCCGTCATCGTCATCATGGAGATCCACCTCCTCGACGCCGGCACGGTGGCACTGCCGCCCGGAGTCCACGTCGTCGTCGTGGACTCCGATGCGGGAGACCGCTACAGCGTGGTCGACACCGATCAGGCGGAAGGCGCCCGCCTCGCCGTACGCCATCTCCTCGATCTCGGTCACCGCACCGTCTGGCACGTCACCGGCCCCGAGACCTCCTACGCCAGCCAACGACGCGCGCAGGCCTGGCGCCTCTGCCTGGAGGAAGCCGGCCGCTCGGTCCCCGCGCCACTGCACGGCGACTGGTCCGCCGAATCGGGCTACGTCGCCGGACTGGCGCTCGCCGACGAGCCTGACTGCACCGCGGTGTTCGCCTCCAACGATCAGATGGCCCTCGGCCTGCTCCGCGCCTTCCATGATCGAGGGCGATCGGTCCCTGCCGACATCAGCGTCGTCGGCTTCGACGACATCCCCGACGCCGCCTGCTTCATCCCGCCCCTGACCACTGTCCACCAGGACTTCGCTGAGGTCGGGCGCCGCTGCGTCCAGGGCGTCCTCCAGCAGATCCGCGAGGGGGGCGCCGGCAGCCCTGGCACCGATCTCGTCCCGACGCGGCTGGTGGTCCGCGCCAGTACGGCACCGCCGAGCCGCTGACCTCGACGGGGACGGTGAGCACCACAACGGGGAGCAGATGCGGCTGATCGAGCGCTGACCGGCCAACGTACGAAAAAGACGTATTTCGTGCCGAATCAGCGGTCTGCTACCGGATCACCCGGTACGTCAGATGGGTGACGAGGCTGGTGCCCGAGGGGACGCCGAGGGGCTGCAGGGTGATATCCCCGACGTTGTCGAGCAGCCGCTCTCCTCTGCCGAGGATCACGGGCGCGACGTGCAGGCGCAGCTCGTCGATGAGCCCTGCCGCCAGGTACTGGTTCACCGTCTCGGCTCCGCCGGCGATGGCGACGTCGCGGTCGCCGGCGGCCTCGCGCGCCTGAGCCATTGCCGCCGCGATCCCGTCGGTGACGAAGGTGAACGTCGTGCCCCCCTTCATCGTCACCTGCTCGCGCGGGTGATGGGTGAGGACGAAGACCGGCGCGTGGTACGGCGGCTCGTCGCCCCACCAGCCGTTCCAGTCCAGGTCCCAGGCGCCGCGGCCGGGGCCGAACATGTTGCGGCCCATGATGAAGGCACCGGCAGCGGTGATGTCCTCGATCACCGCGGCGTGCTCCTCGGGCTCATCGAACATCCATCGGTGCAGGCGCTCGCCCACGCCCTCGCCGAACGGGCTCTCGAGGCTCTGGTGCGGTCCTGCCACGAAGCCGTCGATGGACATCGCCATGTCACAAGTGACCTTGCTCATCTCGTTGCCTCCTGCGTTCCCGGCGCTCGTCTGGCGCCGCCTTCACGGGGAGGTCGGAGTCGTCCGCCCGTTCTCTACGTACCGGCCGGAATCTCTTTCGGGGTGTCTCGCAGATCCTTGAGAAGTTCGCCGATCTTCATCGGATCACCCACGCACGCAGGGCCTGACGTTGGCTGCATGGTGGCCGGCGGTCTGCTGACGGGTATTTAGGTAGATCTTTCTACATATCGCCTACTTGGGGATGCATCAGACAATACCCCTGACCTGGACTTTTACTCTCGGCGGAGCCGTTGGACCTCTCTTGAGGTGCACTTGACCTGCGGATATGGCGGGGTACCCTCGCCGTACCACAGGCTTCCGGTTTATTCACGTCAGTCCCGAGTCAGCCTTTTTGTCAGGATCTGTGTGTATAAATCCGGCTTTGTTCGGAAGGTTTCCTCCACTTCCATGACGCCAGAGATGCTGAAGTTCATCGAACTGCTCCAGAGTCAGCTCGGCTGTTCCGATCGGGGCGGTTCATCCGCCAGGCAGTGGTACGGCCACAACATCGCGTCCGACGCTGACTACAGCTCAGCCCCGTGCATGCGGAGTGGTTCCAGGAGCAGGGGGCCCGGGGGAAGGTTCCGGCGCCCGGCCGTTCGTCCTCGACGACTGGAGCGGCACGGGCCAGATCGCCGGCGTCGACCACGTGGGCGTGGCGACGAAGGTGGCGGGCGACACGATCTTCACCGTCGGGAAGAGCACCGGCCGCGGCGTGAAGCGCGGGGAACGCGACACGAGCAGTGTCGTCGGGTGCGACTGTCTGGAACGCGTCCAGTCCCATCGGGACGAAACCTGATCCGACAGCTGGACGGCCCAGGGGCGGCCCGGCCCTTACGCGTCCCAGCAGCCCCACAACCGGCTCACCGGGGCACGGTCCGGCATCCACAGGCCCCGAAAGTAACCCGCTAACTGACCACTGAGGCACGGCGCGACACTCACATGATCCACGAACGACCCGGCCCCCCGACACCCCGCCAGCCGCACGGCACGCACGCGGGCCAAGAGCGGCTGCCCGGTGACAAGACAGTCCGGAAACCCCACGACCAGACCTCTCAGGCAACCGATGACCAAGCGACCAGCCAGCCCACCGGTGACCGGCCAGGCACGGACGCCGGAGGCCGCCCGCACCCTCACAGGGAGTCGCTCCGCCCCCTGAGCCCCAGCGCCAAGCGGGACGACTCCCACGCGTCCCCTGACACGGCCCTCCCCGCACCCGCACCGACCAAGGTTTCGGAGACGTCGTCAACAGCGACAGCCCCAACCCCCGACACTCCGACCGCCACGGCCACCCCAGCTCCCACCTCCTCCGACACTCCGACCGCCACCCCCACTCCGACATCTGACGCGCCGCCCACCACCCCCACCCCGACCTCGACCTCCGACACCCCGTCGGCCACGCCCACCCCGACCTCGACATCTGACACGCCGTCGGCCACAGCCACCCCAACGCCGACCTTCTCCGATGCGCCCCCCACAGCCAGCGCGGCCCCGACCTCCGACACGCCGTCAGTCACGGCCACCGCATCGGTGCCGCAAACTGCTCCGGAGACCACGGCCCCTTCGTCGACGGCCGAGCCGACCTCCTCCCCGCCCAAGCCGGCGGCCACTTCCGAAGCCAAGCCGACGGCCACCTCCACGGACGCGCCGACCACCACCCTCTCGTCGGCCGAGCCGACCGTGACCCCCGCGGCCGAGCCCGTCGCCCAGGAGACCACCCATGCCACGCCGACGGCGTCCGGCACCACGGCCGTGACCGCCTTCCCCACGCACCTCCAGACCTCGGCTACCGGCCCACTGCCGAGTTTGTTCACTCCGATGATGATCACCTCGGCCGTGGTGGCCATGGTGGCCGTACTCGTGATGCTCACCCTGGCCAAGAACCGCCGCCGGACCCGCTCAGCCGTCGCCGCGTACATGGCGCCGAGCCCGTCCACGCCCGTCGCCCGCCACAGCGCCGACGAGCCCGACGAGCCCGACGAGGGCAGTCTGTGGAGGCGGGAACTCCTGGAAGCCATCGAGGCCGCCGCCGCCCTGCCCTTCGACACCATCGCACCCGACGAACAGGACAGCGACCCACCCGAGGCCCCCGCACCCACCGGGCAGCCGAATCGGCGACCCGAGACCGGCCCGTCCAGACCCGACTCCGGCCTGGGCCCTCAGGAGGAGCCCGCCGCCTTGACCGAGCCGTTGGAGGTCGTCATCAACACCGGACCGCTCGAGCGCATCGTCATCCCCGCGGCGACCACCCCGTTCGACGCCTTCACCTCGGACGGGCCCACGGACGGGCCCACGGACGGGAGCGTCCCCGAGCCGACGTACCGCGGGCGCAGGCGACGCAGCGAGGACGCCGCCGGCGATGAGGGTGTCGCCGCCGACGACCCCGCCGAGGGGAAGCCGTCATCGGCCCCCGGCACGTCCGGAGATGTCTAGCCCGGCGCGGACAGCGCGTCCTCGACCAGAGGAGCCTGTGAAGGTGAGAGGCGTCCGTCATGGGCGGTCGTGAAGGGCTCGCCGGCCGCCCGCTGATAGGACACGCATTCTGAGCCTGGGCCCAGCGGATCACAGTGAGTCCCAGCCGTGCCAGCCGTACCAGTGCCCGGTGAGATGCCGGTAGGTGTCGTCCATGGTCTCCTCCGGCTCGCCTGTGGGAAGTAGGACGAAGTTCGTGTTGCTGTGGATGGCCCATTCCTCGCCGATGAGGCAGGCGCTGCCGGGGACGTGGCCGACGTCCTCGCTGGTGTAAGGGAACGCGTCGCAGATCCGATACAACCCGAGCCACTGGCAGGAGAAGTCGCGCGCTGTCTCAGCCGTCACCGTTCGGGCGTAGGCCTCCATGCTCGGTTTCGAGATCGTGAACCGCACCCAGAAGGACGCGTCCAGGATGAGCGCCACTACGACGCCCGCGACGATGAACCAGGGCGCCAGCCAGCGCGCTAATCGGTCGAAGACCGCGCCCTTGTAGGCCGCCAGGCCGAAGCGGACCAGCCAGATTATCCACAGGGGAATCCCGAAGAAGAACGCGACGAGGACCATTTCGATGCCGTACCAGTGAGGGACGCTGGCCCAGTACAGAATGACGCAGGCCACGGCCGAGAGCACGGTCAGGAACGGCCATCCGGGCGGCTTGGTGATCATGCGTCACCCTAACGCCCGCGACGGCCGCCCAGAGGTGGTGTTGTCCGGTCGCTAGAGAGCCGAAGGTTGTGCCATGTCGGCTGGGCGGGTCGGCCGGGTCCTCGCCGGCTATCGCCGTGAGTATGATCGCCGCGTTCTCGGTGACGCGGGCAGGGCGGAGCCGATGACAAACCCACACGTTCTGGTGGGTATCACGGCCTTTGCGCTACCTTTAATCTTCATGTCCCGCGGAGATCTGACGCCGGAGCTGGTCCACTCCTCCGCCTGGGCGGACGGGCTGGTGGCGTCGTCGGGGATTCCCGTCTACGACGTGCCGCTGGTGTCGGTGGGCGGAGGGCTGGGCTCGTTCACGCTCGTGGACGTCCTGCGCATCCGCGGCGTGGCAGCCTCGGCCATGCGGGTGCTGTCGACCAGCGACACCCCCTGGCAGACCTGGGAGTACCTGACCCGCGTCTCGCAGTTGCCCTCGCACGAACGCATCCGCTCCGACTCCGGGGCGCGCCCCGACAACATCTGGGGTTTCCCGTCGTACGCGGTGCAGGAGGCCTGGCAGGACCGTTCTGTCAAGCCGGTGTTACAGGTACTCACCGAGCCGATCCTGGCCGACTTCTACAGCCCGCGGGCCGGGATGGCCATCCAGAGCGTGCGGCGGGAGGCCGACCGCATCGGCTACTGGGAGATGCTGGCCAAGGGCCAGGTGCGCATGGTCAGGAAGCGGCTGGGCGGCGGCTACTTCACGGTCCTGACCCCGCCGGCGGGCAGCGGGCCGACCAAGCGGGTGGCGCTGCGCTCGCGGTACGTGCACCTGGCCGTCGGCTATCCGGGGCTGAAGTTCCTCGACGACCTGCAGGAGTTCCGGCAGCGGACGGGCGAGCGGTATCGCCTGGTCAACGCGTACGAGCCGCACGAGCACGTCTACGACCAACTCCGCAAGAGGCCCGGCGTCGTGGTCGTACGCGGCGCCGGGATCGTGGCCTCGCGGGTGTTGCAACGGCTCATGGACGATCGGGAGCGGTACGGGCTCCAGACGCAGATCGTGCACCTGTTCCGCACGTACGTCACCGGAGCGCACGGCCCTCATGCGTTCATGCGGCGCAAGGGCGGCGACGGCTGGGCCTACCAGGCGTTCACCATGCCGAAGTCGGCGTTCGGCGGCCAGCTCAAGGCCCGGTTCCGCAAGGCCTCGCCGGAGGAGCGGGCCAGGTTGGCGTCGCTGGTCGCCGGTACCACCACCCCCAGACTGGCCCGCTGGCAGGAGCAGATGGGCCGGGCCCGGCGCGGGAGCTGGTATCACCCCATGCAGGCCGTGGTCGACCGCATCGAGCAGGCGCCGGACGGCCGGCTGGTCACCCACACGCACAGCGCCGGCTCCGCGCCCATGCCGTATGTCTCGGACTTCATCATCGACTGCACCGGACTCGAGGCCGACATGCCCGAGCATCGGGTGCTCGACGACCTGCTCCGGCACGGTGGCGCGCGTCCCAACAAGGCGGGGCGGCTGCAGGTGGGCCCGAACTTCGAGGTGCTCGGCGCGGAGAGCGGCGACGGCGCGCTCTACGCCTCCGGCGCGGCCGCCGCGAGCAACCACTTCCTGGCTGTGGACAGCTTCCTCGGCCTGCAGACCGCGGCCCTCGACATCGCCGACGACCTGGCCGGGCGCGGGTTCTGCAAGGGGCTCGGGCCGTTCAGGTCGGTGTCCCAGTGGCTCAAGTGGGCGGGGAACAGGAGGCTTGCTTGATTCCCACGCTCGCCGGGCGGGTGCAGACCCGGCTGTTCGTGCTGGCCACGGTCGGTGCGGTGCTGACCGCGCTGCTCACGCCGCTGCTGCCGATGTCCTTCCGGGACGCCTACGTCGTGCTGCTTGCCGTCGCCGTGGTCGGCATCGGCTGGGAGTCGCTGTACCACCTGCTCATGCAGTTCCGCTGGGACAAGGACTGGCCGACCTTGTTCGGGCTGGTCACAGCCGTTCCGGAGGGGCTGCTCATGTGGGTGCTGCTGGATCTCGGGGTGGTACCAGGGGTCCGGGGGCCGATGGCCTGGTGGGCGTTCGCGGTGATGTTCGCGGTCGTCTGGCTGGGCCAGTGGCTGTTCGTGAACGGCCCCATGCGGGTGCTGTTCGTCAAATGGCGGCTTCGGGGCGGCCGCCTTCTGTGATCACATGAAGGGGGAGCGATGGGCGGGATCGAGCTAGCTCGTCCGCTGTACTTCTGGCTGGGCACGCTGGCCACCGTCGCGGGGGTGGTCCTGCATCTGCCGATGTACCTGCACGGTGCGGAGATGCACTACCGGCTGGCCGGGATGCCGATGGACCTGCCGATGGCGATCGGCATGGCGCTGATCGTCGCGGGGCTGGTCGTCACCGCGTACGGGCTGGTGCCACCGGGCGCCTTCCGGGCCAAGCCGGCCGCGGAGGTGCGGGTGCGCGCCCTCGATGACGCGCGGATGCGTCCGGCTCACATCGGGCTCATCCTCGTCATGTCGGTGGCCGTGGTGATCGACGCCATGAAGCCGATCACGCTCGGCTTCGTCGCGCCCGGCATGGCCAAGGAGTACGGGCTGAAATCCGCCCTCAACCCCGCGGGTGAGCTGCCCGTCGCGCTGCTGCCGCTGGCCGGCCTCACCGGCACCGTGCTGGGCTCGCTGCTGTGGGGCTGGATGGGCGACAAGATCGGCCGCAAGCCGTCGATCCTGTTCGCCGGCGTGCTGTTCATCGGCACCGCCATCTGCGGCGTCATGCCGGACTTCGAATGGAACCTGGCCATGTGCCTGGCCATGGGGCTGGGCGCGGGCGGCATGCTGCCGATCACGTTCTCGCTGCTGGCCGAGACCATCCCGCCCCGGCACAAGGGGTGGGTGATGGTGCTCATCGGTGGCAATCTGGCCGTCGCCTACCTGGCGGCGAGTTGGCTGTCGGCCTCGCTGGCGCCGGAGTACTCCTGGCGGGTGCTGTGGCTGGTCGGCCTGCCGACCGGCGTCGTCCTCATCCTGCTCAACCGCCTCATCCCCGAGTCGCCGCGCTTCTTGCTGGCGCACGGCCGAGACGCCGAGGCCCGCGCGGTCATGGCGCGGTACGGCGCCGCCGCGGTCTCCGTGGAGGAGGTGGAGCGGGTCGAGGACGAGCACGACGGCGGCTACTCGCGGTTGTTCCGCCGCCCGTTCACCGGGCTCACGGTGGCCGTGGTGATCCTGGGGCTGAGCATCGGCCTGGTCACCTACGGCTTCCAGCTGTGGATCCCGTCCAACCTGCAGCGGCTCGGCCTCGACCAGCAGACCGCCGACCGCGCGCTGCGCGACTCGACGCTGCTCGGCCTGCCGCTGATCTTCATCTCCGCCGCCATGTACGCGCTGTGGAGCGCCAAGAAGACGATCATCACGCTCTCGGCGCTGGTCGGCGTGGCACTGGTGGTGCTGTCGTTCGCGGGCGAGACGCTGGCGCAGGACCGCACCTGGCTCTACCTGCTGCTGGCCGGCCCGATCGTGGGGACGGCGGCGATCTCGGCGGTGCTGGCCGCCTACAGCTCGGAGATCTACCCGACCCGGGTGCGCTCACGCGGTTCCGGGCTGTCGGCCGGCGTCGGCAAGTTCGGCGGCGTGGCCGTTACCGGCGTGCTGGTGGCGGGTGCGGCGGCCCCCTCCGTCGGTACGACGGCGCTGCTCGGGGCGGTGCCCCTCGTGCTGGCCGTGGTGGCGGTGCTCGCGTTCGGCGTCGAGCCGGCCAAGGGCACGGCCGAACCCGCCGTCGTGGTCACCGAGGCGTAGCCTTCCTCGCGGGCCACGGCGCCGTAGTCGCTGGTCCGGCCGGCTGCACTTCAGATGCGGGGCGTCGCGCGGGCTCCGCATCGCTCTCGTCAGCGCGGGAGAAGCAGCGCCGTGAGCAGGTCCTTGACCTCGGTCGCGTCGTAGGCGTCTCGATCGAAGGGCCCGAGCAGTACGGGGCCGTCGTCGGGATCGTCGGGGAGGCGGCCGTGGCTGCCGCGTACCGGGGCCGGATCGAGCGGCACCACCGGCATCGTGTAGCGGAACCCGAGCCGTTTGCGGGCCAGGGCCAGGCCCGCGCGGACCTTCACGAGCGGGTCGGCCGGGTCCATGAACAGCTCGGCGGGGTCGTAGCCGGGCTTGCGGTGGATCTCCACGAGCCGGGCGAAGTCGGGCGCCCGGTCGTGGGAGAACCAGTAGTAGTACGTGAACCACGCGTGCGGCTCGGCGACCGCGACGAGCTCGCCCGCGCGCTCGTGATCGAGCCCGTACTTCGCCTTCCCCGCCTGGTCGAGGACCTCGTCCACGCCCGGCAGCTCGGCGATCACATCGCGCGCCCGGCCCAGATCGGCGCTGTCGCGCACGTACACGTGCGCGATCTGATGGTCGGCCACCGCGAAGGCTCGGGACGTCCACGGGTCGAGGTACTCCATTCCCGCCTGGGTGTAGACCTCGAGCAGCCCGGCCGACCGCAGCGCCCTGTTGATGTCGACAGGCGTCGTGGCGTTGGTGATGCCGTACTCCGACAGCACCACCACGGTGGCGTCCTCGGCGAGGAGCGGAGCGAGGACGGCGTCCACCGCCCGGGCCGCCGCGACGGCCTCGGGTCCGTCAGGGCCGTAACGCTGCAGGTCGTAGTCCAGGTGCGGGACGTAGACCATGAGCAGGTCCGGACGCTCCTCGCGCAGGATGTGGCGGGCCGCGGCCACGATCCACCGAGAGGAGGTGATGCCGGCGTTCGGCCCCCAGTAGCTGAACAGGGGGAAGGGGCCGAGGCGGCGTTCGAGGTCGTCGTGCAGGGAGGGCGGCCGGGTGTAGCAGTCGGGTGACTTGCGGCCGTCGGCGTGGTAGATCGGGCGTGGCGTCACGAGCAGGTCGCTGGCGGCGCCCATGGCGTACCACCAGCACACGTTGGCGGTGCGCAGGCCGGGAACGGCGTCCCAGAGTTGACCGCCCTCGATCAGCGCGTTGTGCTGGCGCCAGAGGAGCACCTCACCGAGGTCCCTGAAGTACCAGCCGTTGCCGACGATGCCGTGCTCGCGTGGAAGCGCGCCAGTCAGCAGGGTGGCCTGCATCGAGCAGGTGACGGCGGGAAGCACGGGCCGCAGCGTCGCGGCGGCGCCGGCCTTCGCGACGTGGGGCATGTGGGCGAGAAGCCGCGGGGTGAGTCCCACCACGTTGATCACGAGCAGCGGCGGCATCACAGCTCCTTCAGTCCGACGGTGTTCAGCTCACGACGGGTCCAGTCGAGTTCGGCGGCGATGCCCTCGACGAGGTCCACGGGCGTCGCGGGCAGGACGTTCCAGGTGTAGGTCTCCACCTCGACGTGCCGGGTCAGAGGGGAGCCGCCGCCGAACAGGGCGTGCAGCAACTCCCTGAGATAGGGAGCGGTGGTGGTGAGGGGTGGCGGCGGCGCGGCGTGCAGCGGCATGTGGAAGTGCACGCGCCAGCGCTCTTCCCGGGGCAGCCCGCCGGCCAGGGCGGCCTCCAGGTCGTCCACCGTTCCGCTCGGCGCGCGGGTCTGGTGGAGGAAGCGGCGTTCGTCGAACGGCGCCAGTGCGGCCTGGCCGCCCGGCGGCGCCTCCAGCGCGCAGGACGCCTGGACCTTCACGATCGGGAGGCCGAGGTTCACGGCGTCGCGGGCCGCTTCGAAGCCCACGGCCAGGTGGCATGCGTCGAGGCAGACGCCCAGGTGGTCGCGGTCCACGTCGGCGAGCAGCCGGGTGGCCTGCGGTGTGGTCTCCACGATGCAGCCCGGTTCGGGCTCGAACCCCAGCCGGATCAGCTTGCCGGTACGTTCGGCGAGCGCGCGCAGGCCCTCGGCGACGGCGTGCACGTTCGCCATCGCTGTCGTGGCGCTGTCCGCCGTCCACTCGGTACGCCAGGCGAGGGGAAGGGTCGAGATCGTGCCCTCCGCGACATCGTCCGGCAGCAACCGGGCGAGGATCTCCGCCAGGTCGAGCGTGTAGCGCGCCCGCTCCGGCGAGGACCAGTCCGGATAGTAGACCCGGTATTTCACGACCTCGTCATGAAAGCCCCGATAGGGGAAGCCGTTGAGCGTCACCACCTCCAGCCCGAGCCGGTCGAGCGCGGCGCGCAGCCGCAGGAGCTCGGCGCCGTCGGCGAGCAGGGTCCTGGCCGCGCCATGGGGCAGCCACAGCCCGATCCCGAGGCGGTCGACGCCGAGCACGTGCCGCACGCGCGCGGCGAAGCCGGTGAGCTGGGCGTGGATGCCGGGCAGGTCCTCGGCGGGGTGAACGTTGGTGCAGTAGGCGAGGTGGACGGTCGAGCCGTCGGGATGCCGGAAGCGCATGCGCTCAGCCCCGCTTGACCGTGTTGCCGGCGTAGTCCGCCCCAGCGGACGGGTCGCCGAGGTCGAGCCGCCCGCTCTGCCCGTAGAAGTCGACGGGATTGCGCCACAGCACCTTGTCCACGTCGTCCTCGGTGAAGCCGGCCGCGATCATGGCGTCGGCGACCTCGCGGGTCTTCAGCGGATCGCTGCGGCCCCAGTCGGCGGCCGAGTTCACCAGCATCCGTGCCGTGCCGTACTCCTTCAGGATCTCCACCATGCGGTGCGGGTCCATCTTGGTGTCCGGATAGATCGAGAACCCCATCCAGCAGCCGGACTCCGCGACCGGCCCCACGGTCAGCTCGTTGAGGTGGTCGACGAGCACCCGCCCCGGCGGCATACCCGAGGCGTGGACGACGTCCAGCGTGCGCCGGGTGCCGGCGGCCTTGTCGCGGTGCGGCGTGTGCACCAGGACGGGCAGGTCGCTCTCCGTCGCCATCGCGAGCTGGGCCTCGAAGGCGTGCTCCTCGGCCGGGGTCATCGAGTCGTAGCCGATCTCGCCGACCGCGACCACGGAGTCCTTGAGCAGGTAGCGCGGCAGCTCGGCGAGTACGTCCGCGCACCGCGGGTCGTTCGCCTCCTTCGGGTTGAGCGCCAGCGCGCAGTGGTGCTGGATCCCGTACTGCGCGGCGCGGTAGGGCTCCCAGCCGAGCAGCCCGTCGAAGTAGTCGAGGAAGCTGCCCACGTTGGTGCGCGGCTGGCCGAGCCAGAAGGCGGGCTCCACCACGGCCCGCACCCCGGCGGCGTGCATGCGCTCGTAGTCGTCGGTGGTCCTGGACGTCATGTGGATGTGGGGGTCGAAGATTCGCATCAGAGCCTCTCCAACACGTCTTGGGGGACCGGGCGGCCCGCGGCTCGCCGCTCGGCGGCGTGGTCGGCCAGCATCCTGGCGAGCTCGTCATCGAAGCGGCGGTCGAGCTCCGCGACGGACGCGAGCGGGATCGACAGGAAGACGCACTTCAGCACGCCGTGGCGGAAGGCGTGGTCGTCCAGCCAGCGCGAGCCGTAGGGGCCGAGCGCCGCGGCGACCAGGCGGGCGTCGTTGGTGCGCAGCGCGTCCTCCACCAGGGGGACGGCGGCGGGGCCGAGGCCGAGGTCGGGCAGGGCGTCCAGGACGGCCAGCCGCTCGCCGGTGTCGCCGCTCCAGTAGAGCGCGCTGACCAGGTCGGCGTTCCCGCACAGCGCGTTCAGCAGCGCGCGCCGCGCTCCGGGGCCGCCGCGCCGCTGGGCCTGCGGGAACAGCAGCCGCGCCGACTCAGGCGACTCCTCCACCTGCCGGACGGCCCGCGCCGTCCAGTCGTGATCGCTCATACGCCCTCCTCAGGAAGTCGATGGACCTGCGAGCCACCTCGGGGGCGGCGTGGCCGTGCCGTGCCAGTTCGACCGCGACCAGCCCCCGGTAGCCGTCGAGCGCGGCGAGCGCAGGCGGGAAGTCGATCTCGCCCGCGCCGAACTCCAGGTGCTCGTGCACGCCCCGGCGCATGTCCTCGATCTGCACGTGCGCCAGGTACGGCAGCGCCCGCCGCACGCACTCGGGAACGTCGAGTGGTTCGACGCACTGGCAGTGCCCGATGTCCAGGGTGAGCCCCAGACGGTGATGGCCGCCGAGGAGGCCGCGCAACCGCTCGTACCCGGCGAGATCCCCGACGAGCATCCCCGGCTCCGGTTCGAACGCGAGCGTGATCCCGACGCGGTCGGCCTCGTCGAGGAGCCGCTCGCACCAGCGGGCCAGCCGGGCCCAGGCCTCCGCCTCGGTGACCTCGGCAGGCCGGACGCCGCTCCACAGATGCACCACGGGTGCGCCCAGATCGGCCGCGATCCGCAGCGCCCTGCTCAGGAGGTCGGCTCGCCGGGCCGCGCCGGCGTCGTCATCCAGCAGCGTCGGATGGTGCTTGCGCCACGGGTCCAGCGTGTAGCGTCCGCCGGTCTCGACGACCGCGCGCAGGCCCAGTTCGCCGAGCCGTCTGGCGATGAGCGCGACTTCGTGCGCCGATCCGGCGGCGTAGGGGTCCAGGTGACCGTGGTCAAGGGTGATCGCCGCGCCGCTGTAGCCGAGGTCGGCCAGGATCGCGAGCGCCTCGGGCAGCCGGTGATCGGAGAAGCCGTTCGTGCAGTAGGCGAAGTTCACGAGGTCGCCATCCTGGCCGAGAGCCAGTGGCCCACGGGCAACGCCGCCAGCAGCGCGCCGGCCTGCGCGAGCCTGCCCTGTCCGGCGACTCCCGCAGCCTGGAGCGGGACCAGGCCGAGGATGGCGAGCCGTACGGCGCGCCGGACCTGATCGGGGTCCGGACTGGCCCGCAGCCCCGCCTGCACGACGCCGGTCAGGGCGACGTAGCCGGCGAGCAGCGCGCACGCGGCGGCCTGGCCGTGCCCTGCCGGCTTCTCGCTCCCGCGCCGGCAGCTCAGGGCTGTCAGCGCGACCGCGCTCGCGCTCGCCGCCAGCGCGCCGTTGATCGTCCCCCGCCGCGCTCCTTGTACTTCCGCGCGGCCCAGCAGGCTGATCCCGTAGGTGTGCGCGCCGATCGCCAGCGCCATCAGCCCGCCGGCGCGGACGTGCTCGCCCGTGCCGAGCAGCACGTCGAGCGTCCGGCAGGCGGCCATGGACGCCGGCCCCGCGGCAGTCCGCTTGAGTCCGAGATCGTACGCCCAGACCGTGCCCGCGAGCAGCCCGGCGCGGACGAGCCCGCGCCGTCCGTCCGCGAGCGCCGCGGCGAGCAGGCCGGCGGCGGTCAATCCCGCGGCGAGGCCGAACGCGCGGCCGGGGGAGACCCGCCCGGAAGGAATGGGGCGCTCCGGCCGCTCGACGGCGTCGATCTCCCGGTCGGCCCAGTCGTTGAGCGCCATGCCCGACAGGTAGAGGCACAAGGAGGCGACGGCCAGCCCGGGGGTGGCGGGACGTCCGGCCGCCGCCGCGCCGGCCAGCATGTCGCCGGGCACGGAGAGCGCGGCAGGCGCCCTGACCAGCTCGAGCACCGCCCTCACGACAGCTCCTCGGCGAAGGCGCACAGCCGGTCGTACTGCCGCGCGAGCCCGTGCTCCTCCGTCGCCAGCGGATCCTTGAAGAAGTAACCGAGCTCGGGGAGCACGCCGTGCCGGCCCTTCTCGTGCGCCCGGGCGACCAGCCGGGCCAGGTCGAGGACGAGGGGCGCGGCCAGCGCGGAGTCGCAGCCCTGCCAGGTGAACTGGAAGGTCATCCGCACCCCGAGGAAGCCCTCGAAGGTGGCGTGGTCCCAGGCGGTCTTCCACTCACCGAGGTCGGGGACGTAGTCGATGTGCGTCTGGCCGTCGACTCCCGGCCCCAGCACGCCGGTGACGGTCCTGTTCTTCGAGAGCTGCTTGCTCGCCCTGGCGTTCGGATCGGCGAGGGTCGCGCCGTCTCCTCCGCCGAGCAGGTTCAGCCCCGACCAGGAGCGAACCCGCAGCGCCCGGCCCGCGAACATGGGCGCGAGCGCGCTCTTGACCAGGGTTTCGCCGGTCTTGCCGTCCCGGCCCGCGTACGGCACGGCCCGCTCGGCGGCCAGCTCCGCCAGCGCGGGCAGGGTCGGCCCGGTGGACGGGGTGAACTCGACATAGGCGCAGCCCGCCTGAAACGCGGCGTAGGCGTAGAGCGAGCTGTGCGGCAGGACCTCCGCCCCGCTCGCCAGCGCCTCCTCCAGGTCGGCCAGCCGCTCGAACTCGGGGCGCCACGCCGCGGGGGGCTCTGTCGACGACACGTTGACCACGACAACGCGCTCCGCCCCGTGCCTGTCGCGAAACTCGACGAGATCGCGGATCAGGCGAGCGGCGGCCTCGCTCTGCGGAGCGTCGCCGGACGCGTGCCCCGGTCGGATCTCGGCCTCCGCGGCGGCCAGATCTTCGGCGAGCAGGGCGGGCAGGCGAGCCGGGATCACGCCCCCTTCGGCTAACAGCTCGGCTCGTTTCCGCAGGGAGATCTCCGCCACGTCGTGGCCGCCGAAGACCAGGTCGGTGAACGGCGCAAGGTGGGCTGGGAAGCCGGGGATCTCGGTGACGCAACCGTGAGGAGGAGAGATCCCGGTTCTGAAAGCGGCGGCGCCGACCATCGCGGTGGTCGCCACAGATCCTCTAGCACCAATCAGCCATACGCCGAGAGTGGGCATCATGTCCTCCGTATCGCGGGAACTTTCGCCGGATGCCTCCCTATTTGTGTGGATGTTACGTACGGATTTCGCCGATGGTCAACCACAGATATGCCGGACGTCGGCGGAAGTTACGCGGAGCCGGACTGCTCGGCGCTCTCGAGGGCCAGGACATGTTCGATGACCATCGCGGCCGCTCCCATGACACCCGCGCGATCGCCGAGCTCGCTGGCGTGGATGCTGAGGCGCTTGGTGGCCAGGGGCAGCGAGCGCGCGTAGATCACCTCCCGAACGCCGGCCAGCAGGTGATCGCCCGCCTCGGCCAGGTCGCCACCGATCACGACGAGCCCGGGGTTGAAGAAGTTGACGATGGAGGCGAGCACGCTGCCGACCTCCCGCCCGCTCTGCCTGACGAGGTGAATCGCCTGGGTGTTGCCCTCCTTGACGAGCCGGACCACGTCGCGGCCGTCGGAGGCGTTGAGCCCGAAACTGCGCAGCTGGGCGGCGAGGGCGTCGCCGCCGGCGATGGCCTCGAGGCAGTCGATGTTGCCGCAACGGCACTGCACCTGGTTGATGTTCGGCACCCGGATGTGGCCGATGTCGCCCGCCGCCCCCTCGGCGCCCCGGTGCAGTCGGCCTCCGCTGATGATCCCGCAGCCGATGCCCGTGCCCATCTTGACGAAGATCAGGTGCTCGGTTTCGAGCTGGGCGGCCCACTGTTCGCCCAGCGCCATGATGTTCACGTCGTTGTCGACGAGGACCGGGACGCCCAGGCGGCTGCCGAACCAGTCCGGTACGGGGAAGCCGTCCCAGTTCGGCATGATCGGCGGGTTCACCGCCTTTCCGGTCTCGTGCTCCACGGGGCCTGGGAGGCCGATCCCGACGCCGCACACGTCGCCGCGGGTGCGCCCGCACTCGGCGAGCAGGTCGTCGAAGCTGTCGAGGACCCAGGTCAGCGTCGGCTCGGGGCCTTGGCTGATGGACAGATCGGTGGCACGCTCCGCCAGTATCGCGCCGCCGAGGTCGGCCACCGCGACCCTGGCGTGGGTGACGCCCAGGTCGGCGGCGAGCGTCACCCGCGCGCTGCGGTTGAACGAGAAGGCGGTGGCGGGCCTGCCGCCGGACGGAGCCGCGCTGTCGGTGGGCACGATCCAGCCTTGGAGCAGCAGGGCGTCGATCCGCTGGGACACCGTGGACCTCGCAAGGCCCGTGAGTTGTACCAGCTCGGCGCGGGTGCGCGCCCGTCCGTCACGCAGGATCGAGAGCACCGTCCCTGCCCCAGAAGAGCTCGATAGATCCTGAGTCACCAGTTCTCCTTATGATGATCGCAAAGCGGGTATACGACAGATTCTACGAAAGTTTTGCTTGACCGTCGTCATAAGTCGGATCTACGCTCCCGAAACATGCAGGACATATCCTCGCAACCGCCCCATAGACCTAGAGTAGGCATCATTGGGACCGGGTTTATGGGCGGCGTGCACGCCAGATCCGCCCTTCTCGCCGGTGCCCGGATCGTCGGCGTCGCAGGGTCGCGGATCGAGCGCGCCCGTCAGCACGGCTTCGGGCGCGCCTTCGCCTCCGCGGACGAGCTGATCGAGTCGGGCGAGATCGACGTGGTGCACATCTGCACCCCCAACAACCTGCACGCTCCGCTCACGCTCAAGGCGCTGGCCGCCGGCTTGGCGGTGATCTGTGAGAAGCCGCTGGCCACCGACGTGGAGACGGCCGCCCTGATGGCGGCCCGTGCCGCCGAGGCGGGACTGGTGGCGACGGTGCCGTTCGTGTACCGCTTCCATGCGATGGCCCGCGAGGCACGGCAGCGGGTCGCGCGTGGAGACGTGGGTCGGGTCGTGCTGGTCCAGGGCGGTTACCTGCAGGACTGGCTGCTGCGTCCCGAGGATGACAACTGGCGGGTGGATCCGGAGATCGGCGGCCCGAGCCGCGTGTTCGCCGACATCGGGTCGCACTGGTGCGACCTCGCCGAGTTCGTCACGGGCGACCGCATCACCGAGGTGTCGGCGCAGACCGCCGTCGTGCAGCAGGCACGGGCGGGCAACGGACCGGTGCTCACCGAGGACCTGGTCACCGTGCAGTTCCGCACCCGCGGAGGCGCGCTGGGGTCGGTCACGACGAGCCAGGTGTCCCCTGGCCGGAAGAACCGGCTCTTCCTGGAGGTGTCGGGGACCGAGGAGAGCATCGCCTTCGACCAGGAACAGCCCGAGCGGCTGTGGATCGGCAGGCGCGACGGGGCACGGCTGCTCGTGCGCGACCCCGAGACGCTCTCGCCGGCCGCCCTGCCGTACTCGCCGCTCCCCGCCGGGCACGCGCAGGGGTACTACGACTGCTTCGACGCCTTCGTCGCCGACAGCTACGCCGCGCTGCGCGGCGAGCAGCGTGACGGGCTGCCGACCTTCGAGGACGGTGCCCGCGCCGCGCGGATCTGCGCGGCCGTCCTCGACTCCGCGCGCACGAGGGAGTGGACCCCGTGCTGACCATGACCGGCATCGGCAAGAGCTTCCTCGGCGTACGGGTGTTATCCGGCGTGGACCTCGAGGTCCAGGCGGGCGAGGTCCACGCGGTGATGGGGGAGAACGGCGCGGGCAAGTCCACCCTGATGAAGATCCTCGCCGGGGTCCACGCGCCGGACGAGGGGACGATCGAGATCGACGGGCGGCAGGTGTCGTTCGGCCACCCGCTCGAGGCGCAGCGGGCCGGTGTCGCGATCATCTACCAGGAGTTCAACCTCCTGCCCGAGCGCAGCGTGGCGGAGAACGTCTTCCTCGGCCGCGAGCCCTCCCGCGCGGGCCTGGTAGACAGGGCGGCCATGGAGAGCGCGACCAGGCAGCTCCTCGCCGAGCTAGGGGAGACGTCCTTCGGCCCGAGAGACCTCGTCAGGCGGCTGTCGGTCGCCCAGCAGCAGGTCGTCGAGATCCTCAAGGCCCTCTCGCTCGACGCCAGGATCGTGGTCATGGACGAGCCGACGGCCGCGCTCGCCGAACACGAGGTCGAGCTGCTCTTCCAGCTCGTCCGGCGCCTGCAGGAGCGCGGCATCGCGGTCCTCTACATCTCTCACCGGCTGCGCGAGGTGTTCGACCTGGCCGACCGGGTGACCGTGCTCAAGGACGGCAGGCGCGTCACCACGGTGCCGATCGCCGAGGTGACCTCGGACGACCTGGTCAGGCTGATGGTCGGCCGCGACCTCGGCACCTACTTCCCGCCGCGGGCCAGCGCCACCGGAGAGGTACGGCTGCGCGTGACCGGCGCCGGCAACGACAAACTTCACGGCATCGACCTGGAGCTGCGCGCGGGCGAGATCGTGGGCGTCGCCGGCCTGCAGGGTTCCGGGCGGTCCGAACTGGCCAAGGCGCTGTTCGGCGCCGAGCCGTTCACCAGCGGCGAGATGACACCGTGCCGCCCGCGCTCGGTCCGCGAAGCGGTGGCCGCGGGGATCGGCCTGGTCACCGAGGACCGCAAGGCCGAGGGGCTGGCCCTGCGCCAATCCGTGCGCGACAACGCGCTGCTGGTGGCCCGCGCGGTGGGCCGTCGCCGCCAGAACGGGCTGAGCGAGCTGCTGGAGCGGGTCCGGCTCACGCCGCCGCGCCAGGACCAGGAGGTCCGCTACCTGTCCGGCGGCAACCAGCAGAAGGTCGTCCTCGCCAAGTGGATGACCGTCGCTCCCACCGTGCTGCTGTTCGACGAGCCCACCCGTGGCGTGGACGTCGGCGCCAAGGCCGCCATCCACGACCTGATGCGGCAGCTGGCCGAGGACGGCATGGCGATCATGATGATCTCCTCCGAACTGCCCGAGCTGATCGGCATGAGCGACCGCGTCGTCGTCCTCCGAGAAGGCCGCGTCACGGGCACTCTCCCCGCAGCTCCCACCGAGGAGGCCATCATGCGGCTGGCCGCAGGCGAGGTGACGTCGTGATCGACAGCGAGCGGATCCGGGCCGCGTCCGCGCGCGCCCTGCCCCTGTTACGCACCCGCGGTTCGAGCCCCGCCAGGGTCGTGTTCCTGGCGCTCGCCGGAGTGGTCCTCGTCGGCTGGGCGCTGGTCGCCGCGCGCGGCGGGCAGTTCCTCACGCTGGAGAACCTCGTCGGCGTGCAGCAGCGCTCGGCCGCGTTGGGCATCGTCGCGGTCGGGCAGACACTCGCCATCCTGGCCGGCTCGCTCGACCTCTCCGTCGCCTACCTGATCAGCCTCACCTCGCTGGTGGCCGCCGAAACCATGGCCGGGCTCGACGGCAACATCGCGCTCGCCGTCACCGCGGTCGTCGCCATCAGCGCCGCCGTGGGGCTGGCCAACGGGCTCGTGATCACCAAGCTACGAGTGCACCCGTTCATCGCCACCCTCGGCATCTCGTTGATCATCAAGGGCGTCCTTGACCACCTGTACGACGGCCCTGCCGGCAAGGTGCCCGAGTCCTTCCAGCACCTCGGCTACGACCGGATCGGCCCCGTCCCGGTCTCCGCCCTGCTCTGGGCCGGGGTCGCGGCCGCGGCCTGGTTCCTGCTCCGGCGCACCACGCTGGGCTATCGGATCTACGCGGTCGGCGGCGACCCGGAGGTCGCCCGCCTGTCCGGGGTGCGGACCGACCGCATGCTGATCGTCACGCACGTGCTCTGCTCGCTGTGCGCCGGGATCGCCGGGCTGCTGCTGGCGAGCAGGCTCGGCGCCGGTGCTCCCACCGTCGGCACCGACGGCGGATACGACCTGGAGTCGATCGCCGCGGTCGTCCTCGGTGGCACCGCGCTGGCGGGCGGCAGGGGCGGGGTCGGCGGCACGGTCGGCGGCGTGCTGCTGCTGGCCACCCTGGACAGCGTCTTCAACCAGCTCGAGGTCGACTCCTTCTTCAAGGACGTCGTCCGGGGCGTGGTCATCGTGACCGCCGTGGCCGTCTACGCCAGGCGCAAGCAAGGGAGGCGGGCATGAGACGAACACTGCCGATCTTCGGAGTGCTGGCCGTTCTCCTGGTCGCGATCGCGGTCGTGAACCCGGTCTTCGTCGAGCCCGCCGGATTCCTCGCCTTCGCCAAGCGTGCCGCGCCGCTGGTGATCCTGGCGGCAGGCCAGTACTTCGTGATCGTCTCGGGCGAGTTCGACCTGTCGGTCGGCTCCCTGGTCACCGCCGAGGTGGTCATCGGGGCCCGCCTCATCGACGGGAACGAGGCGGCCACCTGGCCGGTGCTCGCCCTGCTGATCGTCTTCGGCCTGCTCGTCGGCCTGGTCAACGGCGTGGTGACGACCCTGCTGAAGGTGCCGTCCTTCATCACCACGCTCGGCATGATGCTCGTCCTGTCCGGCGCGGTCTTCCTGTGGACGGGCGGCGCGCCACGCGGCGCGCTCTCGCAGGGCTTCCGCGCCTTCGGCAGGGGGAGCCTCGGCCCCATCCCCTGGTCGGTGCTGATCCTCCTCGCCGTCGGAGCGGCCGCAGTCGCGCTGACGCGGGCCAACTTCGGCAGGACGCTCGCCGCCACCGGTGACAACGAGCGCGCGGCGGCCCTGTCCGGCGTGCGTGTCGCCCGGGCGAGGATCCTCGCCTTCATGCTCTCCGGCCTGGCCGCCACGGTCGCCGGCATCCTGCTCGGCGGCTTCGCCGGCGTCTCCGCCCAGGTCGGCCAGGGACTGGAGTTCCAGGCCATCACGGCGGTCGTCCTCGGGGGCGTGGCACTCGGCGGCGGACGCGGGTCGGTCGTCGCCGCGATGGGCGGCGCGCTCACGCTGGAAGCCCTGTTCACCTTGCTCAACCTGTACGGGATCTCGGGGGCGCTGGAGTTCACCGTGCAGGGGGTCATCATCATCGCGGCCGTCGCGGTCGGAGCCCTGCGGCTGCCTCTCAAACTCAGGCCGAGCGCCTGAGCACCCCCCTTGAAGAAGGAGACCACCCCCCATGTCGCGTCGTCGGCCCGCAGCGGCCCTCCTTTCCCTGGCCGCGCTGGCCTCGTTCACCGTCGGCTGCACCAGCGACAAGCCGGCCACGTCGGCCGGCCAGACCCCGGCCGCGGGCGCCACCGCCACTGCCACCGCCACGTCGGAGGCTCCCGCGGCGGGCACCGGAGACCAGTCCAAGTTCTTCGTCCAAGCCGACTATGACGCCCAGCTCGCCATGCGCGCGCAGACCCCGGAAGGACCCGCGGACAAGCCGTGGGAACAGGCCATCGCGCCGCAGATGACGTCCACCGCCACGTACAAGAAGGACGGGCCGTACCAGATCTGCTTCTCCAACGCGGCGGTCAACAACCCCTGGCGCCAGGTCGGGTGGAAGACCATGCAGGCCGAGGTGGCGATGCACAAGGAGATCTCCAAGCTCACCGCGCTCGACGCCGAGGGCAAGGACGACAAGCAGATCTCCGACATCGCCGAGTTGCAGGCCAAGGGCTGCGACGCGCTGATCATCTCGCCGAACACGACGGCGACGCTCACCCCGGCCGTGAAGGGCGCCTGCGCCAAGGTCCCGGTCATCGTCTTCGACCGCGGCGTCGAGACCGACTGCCCGGTGACGTTCATCAAGCCCATCGGCGGCTACCTGTTCGGCGCCGACGCCGCCGACTTCCTGATCGAGAAGGTGCCGGCCGGCGGCAAGATCCTCGCGCTGCGCATCAGCCCCGGCGTGGACGTGCTGGAGACCCGCTGGTCGGCGGCGAAGGTCGCGTTCGACAAGAGTCAGCTCAAGGTCGTCGGCGTCGAGTTCACCGACGGCGACGCGGCCAAGACCAAGAGCATCGTCAACGACTACATCCAGCGCAACGGCAAGATCGACGGCGTCTGGATGGACTCCGGCGCGACCGCGGTGGCCGCGGTCGAGGCGTTCGAGGACGCCGGGCTGCCCGTGCCGCCGATCAACGGCGAGGACCAGCAGGACTTCCTGCAGAAATGGAAGGACGGCAACCTCACCGCCCTCGCCCCCACCTACCCCACCTACCAGTGGCGTACCCCGATCATCGCCGCGCTCAAGATCCTCAAGGGAGAGGAGGTGCCCAAGCTCTGGAACCTGCCCCAACCCAAGATCACCTCAGCGAACCTGTCCACCTACCTCCAGCCGAACATGCCGCCACTGCACTACGCGCTGTGCGGCTGCGAGAACATGCCGGGCTTCCCCGAGAACTGGGGCGGCAAGAAGGGCTGAACGATGTTCCCTGTCGGAGTGAACACCTGGGTGTGGGTGTCGCCGCTGACGGACGGCGACCTGGAACGCCTCGCGCCGAAGGTCGCCGCCTGGGGGTTCGACGTCATCGAGCTCCCGGTCGAGCGGCCCGGTGACTGGGACCCGGCGCGGGCCGCCGCACTCCTCGCCGAGCACGGGCTGGCCGCCTCGGTGGTGCTGGTCATGCCCCCCGGGCGGGAGCTCGTGGCGGCCTCGCCCGAGGTGGTGAAGGAGACCCAGGACTACCTTCGCCACTGCGTCGACGTCGCGACGGCCGTCGGCTCACCGGTGATCGGCGGCCCCGCCTACGCCTCCGTTGGCAGGACCTGGCGCATGTCGCCGGGCGAACGCCAGGAGGTCTACGCGGAGCTGCGGAAGAACCTGGCCCCCGTAGCCGAGTACGCGGGCGAGCGCGGCGTGCGGATAGCCGTCGAGCCGCTCAACCGCTACGAGACCAGCCTCGTCAACACCGTTGAGCAGGCCCTGGAGGCCCTGCCCGACGGTTGCGACCTGGCGCTCGACGTCTATCACCTGAACATCGAGGAGAAGGATCCGGCGCAGGCCGTCCGCGCTGCGGCGGGCCGGATCGCGCACGTGCAGGTATGCGGGACCGACCGGGGCACCCCCGGCGCCGACCGCTTCGACTGGCCCGCCTTCATCGGCGCCCTGCGGGAGTCCGGCTACGCGGGCCCGCTCGTCATCGAATCCTTCACCGCCCACAACCAGACGATCGCCACCGCGGCCTCCATCTGGCGGCCGCTCGCACCGAGCCAGGACGCGCTCGCCTCAGAGGGGCTCGCCTTCCTGAGAACGCTCTGATCTCTCGCCACCGACTCCGCCGGTTCCTGAGGTCTCTCGGCAGGGACCCGCTTCTGGAGAGAACACCTTCAACCCCCCGGAGATTCGACATGCGTCGATTTCTTGCTGCCCTCATCCTCCCGATCCTGCTGACCTTAATGGGGACAGGGACGGCACACGCCTCCGCCCAGCACGACACCTTCCGGGCGCTGCTGTTCACCAAGGCCGTGGGATACGTCCACTCCTCGATCCCGGCCGGCGTCCAGATGATTAAGGATCTGGCCGCCGACAACCACTTCGAGGTCGTCGAGACCGCCGACTCGGCCGCGTTCAACGACGCCAACCTGGCGACGTTCGACGTGGTGATCATGCTGCAGAACTCCGGCATGGTCTGGGAGAACGACGAGCAGCGCCAGGCAATGCAGAAGTACGTACGCTCCGGCAAAGGCATCGTGGGCATCCACAACGCCCTCGACATGGGGATCGAGAACGAGTTCCCCTGGTGGGACGACCTGGTCAACGGCGGCGCCCACATGCCCGCCCACTCCCCGGGCGTCCTGCAAGGCACCGCCATGGTCGCCGACCGCGTCCACCCGTCCACCAAGAACCTGCCCCTGCGCTGGCAGCGGCCGGAGGAGTGGTACAACTTCGCCCCGAACCCCCGCGGCAACGTGCACGTCCTGGTCACCGCGGACGAGACCACCTACAACCCGGGCGGCTCCGCGATGGGGGCCGACCACCCGATCTCCTGGTGCCGCAACGCCGAGGGCGGCAAGATCTGGGCGACGGCCATGGGCCACGACACCGCCGCCTACGCCGAACCGCTCTTCCGTGAGCACGTGCTCGGCGGCGTCAAGTGGGCCGCCGGCGCCGAGGCGGGCGACTGCGGCGGCACGGTGAACAGCAGCTTCGAGAAGGTCACGCTCGACGACAACACCGCCGACCCCATGGAGCTGGACGTGGCCGCCGACGGCCGGGTCTTCTACATCCAGCGCAAGGGCGAGATCAAGATCTTCAAGCCTGACACCCACAGCACGGTCACCGCGGCCACCCTCAACGTCTACAACGGCGGCGAGGACGGCCTGGTCGGCATGGAGCTCGACCCGAAGTTCGCCGAGAACGGTTGGATCTACGTCTACTGGTCGCCCGCGGACAGCGCGGACGACGTCAACCGGCTCTCCCGCTTCACGGTGAGCGGTGACTCCATCGACCTGGCCAGCGAGAAGAAGCTCCTGGAGGTGCCCGCCTACCGGCAGCGGACCTACCCCGAGCCCGGTCACACCGGGGGCGCGGTGGAGTTCGGGCCCGACGGCTCGCTCTATCTGAGCACCGGCGACGACGTCCCGCCGAACCTGTCGCCCGACTGGCAGGGGTACGCGCCCCTCGACTGGCGGCCTGGCAAGCAGATGCTCGACGCCGCCCGTACCGCGGGCAACACCAACGACCTGCGCGGCAAGATCCTGCGGATCAAGCCGAAGGCGGACGGCGGCTACGACATTCCCGAGGGGAACCTGTTCCCGCCCGGCACCGCCAAGACCAAGCCCGAGATCTACGCCATGGGCTTCCGCAACCCGTTCAGGTTCACGGTGGACCAGAAGACCGGGTACGTGCACGCGTCGGACTACGGTCCCGACCGAGGCGGCCCGACGACCGATCGCGGTCCCGAGGGTCTGGTGGAGTACAACGTCATCAAGAAGGCCGGCAACTTCGGCTGGCCGTTCTGCCACGGCGACAACCAGCCCTACGCGCCGTACAACCCTGACACCAAGGTGGTCGGGGCCAAGTTCGACTGCGCCCACCCGGTCAACGACTCTCCCAACAACACGGGCCTGACAGAGCTCCCGCCGATCCAGCTGCCGGTCATGTGGTACGGCTACGGCACCTCGCCGAAGTTCCCCGAGCTCGGCTCCGGCGGCTCCGCTCCGATGAGCGGTCCGGTCTACCGCTACGACGCCGCCAACACGTCCACGACCAAGTTCCCCGCCTACTTCGACGGAGTGAACTTCTTCTACGAGTGGTCGCGCCACTACATCAAGGAGATCCACCTCGACGGCGACGACCAGGTACTGAAGATCAACAGCTTCCTGCCGAACCAGACCTTCCTCAAGCCGATGGACATGACCTTCGGCCGCGACGGATCGCTGTACGTGCTGGAATGGGGCGACTCGTTCGGCGGCGGCAACAACGACTCGGGCCTGTACCGCATCGACTACTCCGCGGGCGCCCGGGCGCCGGTCGCCAAGGCCACCGCGTCACGCACCGACGGCCCCGCGCCGCTCACGGTCGACTTCGACAGCGCCGGCAGCTTCGACCCCGACGGCGACCCCATCGACTTCGCCTGGGACCTCGACGGCGACGGCACCTTCGACGCCACCGGTGCCAAGGTGAGCCACACCTACTCCTCGCCCGGCCGGTTCGCCGCCCAGCTCAAGGTGACCGACGTCACCGGTAAGGAGGGGTTCGCGAACGTGCCGATCACGGTCGGCAACACCTCCCCGACCGTCACCATCGAGACGCCGCTGAACGGAAGCGTGATCGAGTTCGGCCAGGACGTGCCGTACAAGGTCAAGGTCACCGACCCCGAGGACGGCACGATCGACTGCTCCAAGGTGCTGGTGACGCCGGCGCTCGGACACGACGACCACGAGCACGAGACCGTCGAGATCCCGGGCTGCGAGGGCAAGATCTCCACCAGCGAGATCGGCGGGCACCCGGCGGGGGCCAACCTCTACTACGTCATCAACGCCCACTACACCGACAAGGGTGACAACCCGCTCACCGGCTACGCCAAGGCGGTCCTGCAGCCCAAGCGGAAGCAGGCCGAGTACTTCACCGCGATGTCGGGTGTCCGGGTCATCAGCGAGCCCGGCGCCGAGAGCGGCAAGCGCATCGGTGACATCAGCAACAACGACTGGATCTCCTTCACGCCGATGGACCTGAACGGCGTCACCGCCGTCAGCTACCGCCTGTCCAGCCCGAGCGGCGGAGGCTCCGTGGAGCTGCACGCCGACTCGCCCACCGGCACCCTGCTGGCCACGACCCCTGTTCCCCGCACGGGAGACTGGAACAACTACCAGATGACGGCGTCGGTGCCGGTGAAGTCCGACGTCCGGACGAAGACGATCTACGCCGTCTTCAAGAACAGCCAGAACAACGCCTTCGACCTGGACGCCGTCCAGTTCACCGGCGAGAACCAGGGCCCCGTGCTGCAACCGGGCACCTACACGATCACCGCCCAGCACAGCGGCAAGAACATCACGCCGACGAACGACGCCGACGACGCCAAGATCGTCCAGCTGGGCGCGACCCAGGGCCCGGACCAGAAGTGGGAGGCCATCCCGCTGTCCGACGGCAGCTACCAGCTCAAGAACGTCAAGAGCGGCAAGTGCCTGGACGTGCCGGGCGGCTCCACCGCGGCGGGCACCGAGCTCGTCCAGTGGACCTGCCATCCGGCGTCCGCCCCTGACCAGGTCAACCAGCGGTTCCTCCCCGCCGCGACCGGAGATGACTACCGGCTCACCTCGGCGGCGAGCGGCCTGTGCCTCGGCATCGCCGGCAGCTCCCCGGCCGACGGCGGCAAGCTGATCCAGTGGAACTGCATCAACGTCGACGACCAGAAGTTCAGGTTCACGCCGGTCGCCGGCGCCGACAAGACGCCTCCGGTGACCACGGCCAAGGCCGCCGAGCCGAACGGCCAGGACGGCTGGTACACCTCCGGGCCCGTCGAGGTCTCGCTGACCGCCGTCGACGACGCCTCGGACGTGGCCGCCACCGAGTACCGCCTCGACGGCGGCGAGTGGACTCCCTACACCGCGACGATCCTGGTCAGCGGGGACGGGGCACGCAAGCTGGAGTACCGCTCCCGGGACGGGGCGGGCAACGTCGAGGAGGCCCGCTCGCTCACCCTGAAGATCGACACCACCGCTCCGCAGACGACCGCGTCGTTCGCCGCGCCCAACGCCGAGGGCTGGAACAACGGGGACGTGCCGGTCGTCCTGTCCGCGCAGGACGACGCCTCGGGGGTCGCCCGCATCGAGTACGCCCTCGGCCAGGGCGCCTGGAAGGCCTACGCCGGCCAGCCCGTGGTGGTCAGCGGGGACGGCACTCACGAGCTGCGCTACCGGGCCGTCGACAAGGTCGGCACGGCCGAGCAGGAGAAGGCCGCGGTACTCAAGATCGATGGCACCCGCCCGACCCTCATGGTCTCCGGTGTCTCGGACGGCGAGGTCTACGGCGACTCCCAAGACCTGCGCATCACCTGGCAGGCCGTGGACAGCACCTCCGGCGTGAAGACGACGTCGGGCACGCTCGACGGCGCCCCGCTCGTCGCCGACTCGACGCTGGCGCTGTTCACCCAGACCCTGGCCGGCCACACGGTCGCGGCCAAGGCGGACGACAACGCCGGCAACTCGATCACGACGAACGTGCGGTTCAGCGTCACGACGTCCATGCGGGACATGCAGCAACTGATCGACAGGTTCCGCGCCGGCGACTGGCTGTCCGTGACCGCGCACAGCGCGCTGACCAACGAACTGACCAAGGCGCGCAAGGCGGAGGCGTCGGGCAAGGACGACAAGGCGGTCCGCCACCTGTCCGAAGTCAAGCGCCTGCTGGCCGACCAGCGGCTGGTGACCAGGGCCGAGGTGCGCGACACCCTGACCCGCGACGCCGACAAGGTGATCGCAGGCCTCAGCTGAACCAGCACCGACCGTAGGAGGTAGAGCCGACGTGCCCCTCTTCCCACCGGGGAGAGGGGCACGTCTGGCGCGGACAGGAACGGTTGTCGGCTCGCGCGGCCCACGACCTCGGGGCACGCCCCATCACAGAACGCCGCCCCCTGAAGGCGTCCTCGCTCACGGATCGAGCGGTGGAACCCCTGCCCAGTCAGGGAGCGGCTCGCATCTCCTTCTCCACTCCGGAGGCTCAGCGCTTCCTGAAGCCGCGACGATGCCGCCGACGATGGCGCAGGTCGTGTCGACGTCGCCGCCGGCGGTCGCCGTGGTCCACATGGCCGTTTCGAAGTCATGGCGTTCGCGGGCCGCCACCCAGAGGGTGAAGGGCACGGTGTCCTGCGCGCTGACCTGCCGTCCGTTCCCCAGCACCTGGGCGGCGAGCGCGGGATCGCTGATCGTGAGAAGCTGACGGGCCTCGGCGATCCCCTCCCGGACCATGCTCGCGGGCACGTGCTCACCGACCCGGTCGAGGAACCGTCCCGGAGAGAGATCGGGTTCCCTGACGGCCGTTGCCGCGGCCACGGCCACGGCCACGGCGCCGGCCACCGCCTCGGGGTGCGTGTGGGTGACCTGCGCCGACAGGGCGGCCTGCCGGACGACCTGCGCGAGGTCGTCGGCGAACCAGGCACCGAGCGGCGCCACTCGCATCGCGGCCCCGTTGCCCCACGAGCCCTTGCCGTCGAACAACTCAGCCGAAAGCGTCCGCCAGTCGCCGCCTTCGCGGACGAGGCGGAGCATCCGGTTGGTGGCGGGGCCGTAGCCACGGTCGAAGTCGTGACGGGCGGCGAAACTCGCCGCGAGCCTGTCCTGGTCGACAACGCCGTGATCAGCCAGGACGCGATAGACGGAGCACGCCATCTCGGTGTCATCGGTCCACTGCCATGGATCAGGTGGAAGCAGACGGCTGGAGAGGGCGTGGTGATGGGCTGGGACGAAGAACTGGGAGCCGAAGGCGTCGCCGAGAGCGAGGCCGTGCAGAGAGGCCGCGGCCCGCGCAGGAGGATGGATGGACATTCCTTTCATTGTGAGGGCCGCCGGCCGCCTGGCGAGGACGCAGACGTCGACCCGCGTGGACACGGAGATATGCGAGGGGACGCTGAGCATGATCGCGAATACGGCATCCCTGACATACTGACGGGAGGATAAATTCCCAATTGCGCAGGAAGAGATGCGTATGACCCTGAGCTTCGATCGCGGTGGCCATGGCTTCGAAGACGCGGATTGGATGCTCACGACGATGAGCGATGGTCTTTCTAGACTCCGCCGCTCGGGAAACGAGGTCGCACTTCCGACGCTCGCTCTTGGCGTGACCGGGGAGTGGCCCGCCCGGCATCAGTACAACGAGATCTGGAACGCCCTGGCGGACGAGTTGGAGCGCGGCAGCAAGGAGGCCGCAACGGTCAGCAGCCTGCTGCGAGTGTCCCGCCGTACGTTCACAGAAGCAGAGATCGCCGCCGAACAGGGGGTGCTCAATGCAGTGAGGAAGTCTCAGGCCCCCAGTGGGGCCCGCCCAGGAGACTACGCCTGGCAAAACGATGATCCAGAAGGTATTCCATCGTTCCGTGAATCCCTCGGCGACGCCGTCACGACGATCGCGCCGTGGCTCGCCGGAACGGCGGGCGTGCTCAGCGGAGCCGGCCTGCGGGCCGCGGCCGGCAAATGGAACAGCGAGGCAGCCAACGAACGCAACAGACGGACTGACGTCACCAACGACTTGAATGATCGAGCGCGCAAGGAGAACGCAAAGATGCGGGAGTCGCTCAGAAGGCATCCCAAGGCATGGGAGCAGCCCCTCCGCGACCCCGACTTCAAGAGGAGTTACTTCCCCGGGGTGGCGAAGGCGGAGGATCGTGTGACGCAGGCCAAGTCCGAGCTGGCCAAGTGGAGTGCGACCACCGAGCGTAACCTCAAGAGGGCGCGCACGTTCAGTTGGGCCGCGATAGCGGCCGGGCTTGCCTGGGCCTCGCTGATCATCCCGTCCGACGAGACTCTGGACCATGCGGTGCTCGGATGGCAGCAGCTCGCCTGGGACCTCGGAGAGATCTTCGGCCATGACACGGCGGCCGTGCGCGAAGCCGTGCTGAGTTCGTGGCAAGGAGCTTCGAGTTCGGACGCCGACCAGCGCCTGCTGGCCTTCATCGCGGCAGGGAACGTGCTCACCGAGCGGGTGGCCCGCCTCTCGCGGGCACTCGCCGAGACAGTCGACGTGCTGAAGGGCATCCACTGGACCGCCATGCTCTTCTCCACGGCTGTCACCGCGGCGATCGTCGCCTTCGGCTACGCGGGCAAGCTGAATCTCCAGTCGAAACTATTCACCGAGTTCCTGGGCTCCCGCCTCGCCACCGTAATCCTCTTGATCGCGGGGATAGCCCCCACCCTTAGCGCCGTGGGCGCCCAGTGGTGGAATCTCCGTGACATCGAGGTGTCGATCAAGCTCGGCAACCGGGAGATCACCGGGTTCCGGAGGGCCTGATAGCAGGTTCTGCCCCGTTACCCGGCAACAGCGACAGACGCTGAGGTGGCGGCAGGCCGGAATGCTATCCCGATCATTTCGCTGGTCTCGATACGGAGATCACGGCCAGGCGACGAGCTGGAACCAGACGGACTTGCCGTAGGGGGTGAGGATCCAGCCCCAGTCGTGGGAGAAGGTCTGGACGATGGCGAGACCCCGGCCGCGGATGTCGAGGTGGCTCGCCCGGCGTAGGCGGGGGAGTGCGACGCAGGCGTCGTGGACGTCCACCACGATCAACTCCTGTTCGCGGCTGACGGAGACGCGGATGGCGCTCACCGCCGGTGCGCCCGTGGGCGTGTGCGCGAGGGCGTTGGTGACGAGCTCGGACGTCGGGAGCTCGGCGACTTCCGGGATGTCCGGCCCCGCGTCCCAGTCGGCGGCCACGTCGCGGACGAACCGCCGGGCCGATGCCAGGCATCTCCCGTTGCGCGGAATTTCCGGGCTCCAGAGTGCCGTGTCGCAACTACCCTCAGTAGGGACTTCGTTACCAAGGCGGTGTTTTGAAGGCCGCGTCCGTGTCGTTGAACTCCGTTGACCTCCTCCCCCTCATGAACGAGGGGGATTCCCACGGTCGCCCGTGAGGTTTCCTGCTTCACCGCCGATTGCCCGTCGAGGAGGTGGTCTCCTGTTGAGGTCTTACATCAGCTCCACAGGCGTTTCACCTCTCCGCCAGCCCGGCGGCGAGGATGCTCCTGGCGGCGTTGACGTCCCGGTCGTGGCACGCGCCGCAGGCGCACTGCCAGGTCCGGACATCCAGCGGCATCTTGTCTTGCAGGGTGCCGCAGGCCGAGCACAGCTTGGAGGAGGGGAACCAGCGGTCGACGACCACTAGTTTCCGCCCGTACCAGGCGGCTTTGTATTCCAGCATCGAGCGCAGTTCCCGCCAGGAGGCGTCGTAGATGGCTCGGGCCAGGCGGTGGTTCTTGATCAGGTTGCGGACGGTCAGGCTTTCCACGGCGATCACTTGGTTCTCGCGAACAAGCCGTGTGCTGACTTTGTGCAGGTGGTCGCGTCTGCGGTCGACGATACGGGCGTACACCTTTGCGACGCGGAGTCTGGCCTTGGCCCGGTTCGCCGATCCCTTCTCCTTGCGTGCCAGCGCACGCTGGCCTCTGGCCAGCCTGCGCCGATCCGCCCGCTCGTGCCGGGGGTTGGCGATCTTCTCCCCGGTGGACAGCGTCGCCAACGCGGCGATGCCCACATCCACGCCCACTACGTTCTCGGCCGGGTCAAGCGGGCGGATGGCGTCCTCACACAGCAGGGACACGAACCACCGTCCGGCCGCGTCCCTGGACACCGTCACGGTGGACGGTCGCGCACCCTCGGGGAGCGGACGCGTCCACACGACGGCCAGCGGCTCATCCATCTTCGCCAGGGCGAGGCGGCCATCGCAGTAGGTGAAGGCCGAGCGGGTGTACTCGGCCGACAGGCGCGACTTCTTGCGGGACTTGAATCTCGGGCACCTGGCCCGTCCGGCGAAGAAGTTGGCGAAGGCCGCCTGCAGGTGGCGCAGCGTCTGCTGCAACGGCACCGACGACACCTCGCGCAGGAAGCCCAGCTCCTCGGTGCGCTTCCATTCCGTGAGTGCTGCCGAGGACTCCACGTAGGAGACCTTCCGGCCCTCCGCGTAGGCGCGGGTGCGTTCCTCCAGCGCCCTGTTGTAGACGAGACGGACGCAGCCGAACGTCCGGGCAAGCTCCTCAGCCTGCTCGGAGGTCGGATAGAAGCGGTACTTGAACGCCCGCTTGACCAACTGCGCCACGCACACAAGCTACTACGTTCAGTAAAGCTTCGTGCACAAGTTCGAACCAAAAGCGCGGCACTGTGCCGCGTTTCCTCTCCCGCCTGAAGGCGGGGGTTTCCACGCTCAAGGAGTTTCGATGAACGCCTCAACGACCCATCTCAGGCCGATTCGCCTGGCGTCAGATACCGGTAGCCGCTGTCGGTCTCCTCGGCGAGCCAGCCGTTGACGCTGCTGAGGCCGCGATCGTTGAGTTGGGCGTCGTGGATCGCGAACGCCCGCTGCGGCTTGATCGCGTTGACGAAGTCGATCGCCTCCGCCATCTTCATCCACGATCCCTGGGCCGGAACCAGGAGCGTCTCGATCGGCTGCTCGGGGACGTGCAGCGAGTCGCCGGGGTGGTAGAGCGCCTCGTCGATGAGGTAGCCGAGGTTCGCGCAGTCGGGTTGGCCGCCGTAGATGAACGCGTGTCGCCCGCCGACCGCCCGTACGCGGAAGCCGGCGGCGGTGAACTCCTCGCCGGAGGACACCCCGGTGACGTCCAGCCGTGGGATGTCCGCATCGGCAGGGGCGTAGACCGGCACGCCGAGCCCGGCCAGCCGGAGGGTGTCGACGTGATCGGCGTGCTCGTGCGTCACCAGCACGGCGTCGGCGCCGGTCAGGGCGGCCGGCTCGCTCCACGTGCCGGGATCAATGACCAGCACCCGGCCGTCGTGTTCGAGCCGTACACACGCGTGGGTGTACTTCGTGATCCGCATGACGTCCCAAGGTACGCCCGCCGCACCGCGCACCCGCAATCGTGGCCGGCCGGGATATGCGGGAAGGGGGAGAGCATGGACGTCGAGCAGGCTCGGGAGATGTTCGGTGGCGAGCGGGTCGCCCGGCTTGCCACCGCCGATGCCGGGGGGACACCGCATCTGGTGCCCGTCGCGTTCGCCGTGCGCGCCGACCGGGTGGTGACCGCGATCGACCACAAGCCCAAGACGACCGTCGACCTGCGGCGGCTGCGGAACATCCGGGCGAACCCCAAGGTCAGCGTGCTGGCCGACCACTACGAGGACGACTGGACGCGGTTGTGGTGGGTGCGCGCCGACGGCTCGGCCCGCGTCGTGGAGGACGGCCCGGAGCGCGAGTCGGCGCTCGACTGGCTGGCCGCCAAGTACGACCAGTACCGGAGGCGCCGCCCCGACGGGCCGGTGATCGTCGTGGACGTGGTCCGCTGGTCCGGGTGGTCGTTCTCGGGCTAGCCCGGCGGCGGCGTGCGTCGTGGACGCCGCTACGGTGGCCGGGTGAAGGGTGCGTTGCTGGTCGCGGGGACCACGTCCGATGCGGGGAAGAGCGTGGTCACGGCGGGCATCTGCCGGTGGCTGGCCCGCCGGGGAGTCCGGGTGGCGCCGTTCAAGGCGCAGAACATGTCGCTCAACTCGTACGTCACGGCCGACGGCGCCGAGATCGGACGCGCCCAGGCTGTGCAGGCGCAGGCCGCCGGGGTCGAGCCGGTCGCGGACATGAACCCGATCCTCCTCAAACCGGGCAGCGACCGCCGCAGCCAGGTCGTCCTGATGGGGCGGCCGGTCGCCGACGTCGACGCCATGGAGTACGGCGAGTTGCGGGACCTGCTGCGCGCGTCCGCGCTCGACGCGTTCGGCAGGCTGCGCGAGGCGTACGACGTGGTGGTCTGCGAGGGCGCGGGCAGCCCCGCCGAGATCAACCTGCGCCGGGGCGACCTGGCGAACATGGGGCTGGCCAGGGCGGCGAACCTCCCGGTGATCGTGGTCGGTGACATCGACAGGGGCGGCGTGTTCGCCGCGTTCTACGGCACGGTGGGCCTCCTGGATGAAGCCGACCAATCGCTTATTTCCGGATTCGTCGTTAACAAGTTCCGGGGCGCGCGGGAACTCCTTGAACCCGGCCTGGACCAGCTGCGCCGCCTGACCGGCCGCGAGGTCTACGGCGTCCTGCCCTGGCTGGACGGCCTCTGGCTGGACGTCGAGGACTCCCTCGCGCTCGACAGCCGTACCGTCCCGACCCGCAGGCCGCACGGCAGGCAGACGCTCCGGGTCGCGGTGGCCAGGCTGCCGCGCATCTCCAACTTCACCGACCTGGACGCGCTGGCCGCCGAGCCGGGCGTGCACGTCCGCTTCGCCACAGACCCGGTCGAACTGGACGACGCTGACCTGGTGGTGCTGCCGGGTTCCCGGGCCACGGTGTCGGACCTGCGCTGGCTGCGCGAGAGCGGCCTGGCCGCCGCGCTGAGCGCACGCGAGCGGCCGGTCCTCGGCATCTGCGGCGGCTTCCAGATGCTCGGACGCGAGATCGTGGACGAGGTGGAGTCCGGCGCCGGCCGGGTCGACGGGCTCGGCCTGCTACCGGTACGGGTCGAGTTCGCCAAGGAGAAGACGCTCTCCCGGCCGCTCGGCCACGCCTACGGGCACCTGGTACGGGCGTACGAGATCCACCACGGGGTCACCACCGTCGAGGGCGGCGAGCCGTTCCTTGACGGCTGCCGCGCGGGGAACGTCTGGGGCACCACCTGGCACGGCGCCCTGGAGAACGACGCGTTCCGCCGCGCCTTCCTGCGGGACGTGGCCGAGCGTGCCGGGCGCGACTTCGTCCCCGCCCCCGGCACGGACTTCGCCCGGCTGCGCGAGGAACGCCTCGACGCCCTCGGCGACCTCGTCGAACGGCATCTCGACACCGACGCGCTGCTGCGGCTCATCGAGCACGGCCCGCCCGCCGTGCCGATCCTCCCGCCCGGAGCCCTGACCTGAATCGGATCTGGTCCGCAGATACCGGGCAGAGGCCTGGCACGCCGGCACGTTACCCGCGCGGCCGGAGCTCGACCGCTACCGCGAAGCGGGGATGCGGGCCGCCGAGCTGGGAGTCCCGCTGCGGGCACTGGTCGACGCCGCGCTCGCCGCCGCCGAGGACACGCCGGGGCTCGCCGTGCCATGACGGCTGCGGAGCGGAACCCGGCCGGGCATTCACCCGTTGTCCTGACATGACGAGACCGCAGCTCCTCTGCCCCCTCTGCCACGGCACCGAGTTCCAGCAGGAAGAGGGGCGACTCGACAGCAAATGGGGCGTCACCTCCCACCGCATGACCCTGATGATCTGCACGCGCTGCCGCTACATCCTGCACTTCTACGACAAGCACTCGATCTTCGACTTCGACTGAACGTCCGATCAGTCCGGCCGGATGACGTGGCCTGGGGCCGTCAGGGCGGTGGCGTCCGGGGTTACGGGATGAGGAGCAGTTTGCCCGTGGTGCGGCGGGCGGCCAGGTCCTCCTGGGCCCGCCCGGCCTCCGCCAGCGGGTAGCGACGAGAGATGTTGATCTTCAGGTCTCCGGACGCGATCCACCCGAACAGGTCCGACGCCCGCCAGAGCAGCTCGTCGCGGTCGGCGATGTAGTGGAGCAGCGTCGGACGGGTCAGGAAGAGGGAGCCACCCTTGTTGAGCCGCTGCGGATCGACCGGCGGCACCGGCCCGCTCGCCGCCCCGTACAGCGCCATCAGGCCGCGCGGCCTGAGCGCCTCGAGGCTGCCGTCGAACGTGGCGGCCCCCACGCCGTCGTACACGACGTCGATCCGGTGGCGCAGCTTGCCGGCGAAGTCCTCGTAGCTCAGCACCTCGTCGGCGCCCGCCTCACGGGCGATCTTCGCCTTCTCCTCGCTGGAGACGGTGGTGTGCACGGTGGCGCCCCTGAGCTTGGCGAGCTGGATCAGCAGCTGCCCCATCCCTCCGGCGCCGGCGTGGACGAGCACGTTGTCGCCCGGCTTCACCTCATGCGTGGAGCGGGTGAGGTAGTGCGCGGTCATCCCCTGGAGCATCGTGGCGGCCGCCAGCTCGGCCGTCACCCCGTCAGGCACCGGCGCCGCCCGCTCGGCCGGGATCACGGCCTTCTCCGCGTAGCTCCCGAGCACGTTGGCCCACGCCACCGTGTCGCCGACCGCGACGTCCGACACCCCCTCGCCCACGGCGGACACGACGCCCGCCCCTTCGGACCCGATCAGGCTGGGCAGGGGCAGCTGGTACGCCCCCGAGCGGTGGTAGACGTCGATGAAGTTCACGCCGCTGGCGGCGACGTCGACCACGACCTCCCCTTCGCCCGGCACCGGGTCGGGGCGCTGCACGTACTCGAGAACCTCTGGGCCGCCCTGGGCGGAGATGACGATGGCACGCATGCCCCTAGTCAACCCCGACCTCCGGCAGCTGATTCCACCGGCCCGTCTCCATGCGCGTGCTGCCGGCGGGGCCGCATCGCGGCGAGGGCGGCTGCGGGGTCGTCGGCGAACAAGCGGATCGTGCGGGCCTCGGCGCGGCCGCCGAGGGGCCGGACGGCCGTGATCGGCTCGGTCAGCTCCAGAATCAGGTTGGTCTGGGACGCCACCGCCACCGCCAGCCGATCGCCGTCCACCTTGATCGTGCTGCTCTCGTTGAAGTTGCGCACGTGCCGCACCCTGGCGATCAACTCGCGCGGGACGCGCAGGTCGAAGAACGCGCCGTAGCGGATGCGCACCTCGTCGTCCGAGACGACGTGCGGACGGGTGACGCAGGCCGCGATGACCGCGAGCACGATCAGGACCGTGTAGGCGTCGGCGACCAGGATCACGGTGCGCAGGCCGACCGGCGCGCCGAACGCCCGCAGCAGGACTTCCGCGCCCACCAGCTCCACGACCATGGCGCCCAGGAGGATCATCATCGTGAGGGTCTGCGCGCGGGAGTAGGAGACGGCGGTGGCGCCGTCGGGGACGCCGTGGCGGCGACGGGCGACCCACAGGGCGAGACTGATCAGGCCCTTCAGGTCGAACCCCATCATCCGTCGCACCTGCTGGGGAACCAGCTGCTCGTAGGCGGCGCGCAACGCCGTCCGGCGGTCCGCGCCACCCCGGCGCGCGGCCCGGAACAGCCGGTACGCGGTCACCGCCTCCAGGACGAGCGCCGCGACGACGGCCGCCTCGGCCACCGCGACCACGGGGAGCGGCAGCGACACACCCGACACGAGCAGGACCGCGAGCACCAGCTCCGCGGGGACCATGGCGAACAGCGCGGCACGCGCGACCCTCAACATCACCCTCGCTCCTTCGACTGGAAGACCTCGGCCTGCGTGCGCGGCGGGCGTCGTCGGCGTCACCCTCGCTCCCTCAGCTGAGCCACGAGCAGCTGGAAGACCTCGGCCTGCGCGGCGGGCAGCTCCCGCAACAGCTCCTCCAGCCACTGGCCGGTGTTGGTGTCGTCGAGGCTCGTGATCATCACCGAGACCATCTCGTCGGGAAGGTGGGTCGCGAGGTCACGGGCGACCACGGCGACGCGCGGATCACCAGGGTCGGCGTCGGCGAGCTCGTCCAGGCGGGCGATGAGGGCGTGCCCCCGGGCGTACGCCTCAGGCTCGGTGAGGGGCCGCAACAGATCGGCGAACTCGGCTCGACCGGCCGGGTCGCTCACGCTGGCTACCAGGGTCAGCAGTTCGCGGTCGAATTCGGCGAACCACGAACTCCCGGTGGGGAGGCCGCGCAGCACCTCCGCCATGTCGGGCGACACCGTCGAGTCGGGGTGCAGGTCCGCCTCCGCCAGCAGAGCCGCCAGCCGGGCCCTTCTGGCGGCGATCGCCGCCTGCTCCCTGGCCAGGTCGGCGTCGAGCTCCAGAAGCATCTCCCGCAGCTCGCGGCCCTGGTCGTCGGCCAGGACGTCGCGGATCTCGTCGAGCGACAGGCCCAGTTCGGCCAGCCGTCGCACCCGGGCGAGCGCCACCGCGTCGCGCAGCCGGTACTCCCGGTAGCCGTTGGCCAGCCGTTCGGGCTCGGGGAGAAGCCCTTGATGGTGGTAGTGGCGCACGGTCCGGGTGGACACCCCGACCAGCGTCGCAAGTTCGCCGATCCTCATGCCCTCATTGGACACGTTGACGCCACGTCAAGGTCAAGCGCCGCGATCTTCTCATCGGCCCGCGAGACCGTCGCCGGTTCGGCCCGGCGGCGGGAACTCCCGGCATCCGGGTGGGGGCGGTGCTTCTCGCCCCGCACGGGTGGTCAGCCGATTCTGGCGAGGGCTCCGGCCTCCAGGGCGACCCAGATCGCGCCGTCGGGGCCGACCGTGAGCCCGTGCGGCTCGGCCGGTTTCGGCGGGTCAGCGGGGGCCGGAGGTGCCGGGAGGGGGTGCTCCTCGATGGCGCCGTCGGTGGTGATGCGGCCGACGCGGTTGGCGGCCCATTCGGTGAACCAGAGGGCGTTGTCGGGGCCGGTGACGATGGCGTGCGGACGGGAGGACCGGTCAGGAAGAGCGAATTCGGTGACCTTTCCGGACGTGTCCATCCGGCCGATCTGGCCCGCGCCGATCTCCACGAACCACAGCGCACCGTCAGGCCCGGAGGTGATGCCCACGGGGGCGGCGCCCTCGGTGGGCAGCGGATGGAGCGTGACCTCGCCCGACAGGGTGACGCGCCCGATGGCGTTGCCCTGGTTGACGGTGAACCAGAGGGCGTCGTCGGGGCCCGCCGTGATCGCCGAGGGCATGCCGCCCTCCAGAGGAACCGGGAAGCCGGTGATCGCCCCGTCGGGGCCGATGCGCCCGACGCGGTCGGCCTGGAGCTGGGTGAACCACATCGCGCCGTCGGGCCCGGCGGTGATGCCGTAGGGTGCGCTGACCTCGTACGAGGTCACCTCGCCCGCTGCGGTGATGCGCCCGACCCGGCCGCCCTGGAACTCGGTGAACCACATCGCCCCGTCGAGACCGGGCGTGATCACGGTGGGGCCGCCGTCGGCCGGGGTGAGCTGGTGCAGGACGGGGGCCTCGCCCGGGATGACCCTGCCGACCCGCCCCTCGTGCACCAGGGTGAACCACAGGGCGCCGTCGGGGCCGGTGGCGATGCCGTACGGTGAGCCGCCCGGAATGTCGATCAACATGTGTGCCCACCTGAAATCTCTGACTCCACGCCTCTGAACCAGGATGGAGGTCAAATCGCAACTATTGTAGCGTTAGTTTGGCAGGAGAGAGCAGCTAACGCAACTGGAGTTGTGTTTGGAGACGAGCAAGCGTCCCGGCGGGCGCAGCGCGCGGGTGCGCGACGCCGTCCGGCAGGCCACGCTCGCGGAGTTGGCCGAGCACGGCTACGGCGGGCTGACGGTCGAGAACGTGGCAGAGCGGTCAGGCGTCCACAAGACGACCGTCTACCGGCGCTGGGGCAGCGTAGAGGGGCTGATCTCCGACGCGCTGGAGCTGGCCCGTGACGAGCCGTGGCCGGTGCCCGACACCGGCACGATCGAGGACGACCTGCGGGGCGTCGCCCGGTTGGTGCGCAACGGGTTCGACGACCCGGAGCTGGGCCCGGTGTCGTCGGCGTTCGTCGCGGCGGCCACCCAGCACCCCGACGCCGCGCGGGCGCTGCACGACTTCTTCATGGCCCGCCACGACCAGGCCGCGGACGTCGTGCGCCGCGCGATCGCCCGTGGCGAGCTGCCCGACACGGTGGACGTCCGGGAGGTGATCAGGGTCGCGGTCGCGCCCATCTACTACCGGCTGTTCGTCGCGTACGAGCCGGTGACCGAGCGCGACGCCGACCGCGCGGCCGACGCGGCACTGGCCGCGGCCCGCGCCGGAGTCCTCTAGGCCCCGCGCGGTTCGAAACGCGCTGCCGGTCCGCCGCTACCGGCCTCCGGGCCGGCGAGGCTAGGGTTCCTTGCGGCCGCGTAGTTCGAAGTCGTCGAAGGTGGTCTTGAGCAGCGACTGGCCGTCCTTGGTCGTCCGCGCCCACAGCCCCATGTCGCCGTTGCCGATGCCGTTCTGGTCGTCCACCTGGTGGACCTGCTCGCCGTTCACCCACATCGTCAGCCGCACGGTGCCGCCGTTCTGCTCGCACGAGGCCGAGATGCGGGCCTTGCCGGACAGCCCCGACACCTCGACCGGCTGGGCCAGCGTGCCGCCGGCGCCCTTGAAGATGCGCCGGATGCGCGCCTTGCCGGTGGTGTCCAGCGCGAACTCGTAGTACGTGTCGTTGCCGACGCTGTGGCAGTAGACGCCGTACTCGCCGTACCCCTTCGCCTGTTCGACCTCGGCGGTGACGCTGATCAGCGAGGACGGGGGCAGCATCGGCGTGGGCGTGGCCGACGGGTCGGGCGTCGCGGTGGGCGTGGCGGTGAGGAACGGGATCGGCGCCTCGGCCCAGCGGTACTCGTCGCTCGTGTCCACGTCGAGGCCGTAGGTGCCGTCGGTCCGGTAGCCGTAGCTCGCGGCGTCTTCCGGGTCGTAGGTGCCGCTCCAGCCGCCGGAGGTCTGCGTGAAGTCCTCCTGGTAGAGGATCGGCAGGTCGGGCGGCCCGCCGGGCGCGAGCACCGCCCACGCCGCCACCCCGACGGCGACGACGGCCGCCGCCGCCACCGCGATCCCGGCCATGAGCCTGCCGCGGTTCGTCCTCCGCGGCGGCCGGGCCTGCGTGAACGGGGTCGTCGCCCGCTGCCAGGCGACCCCTGCCGTCTGGGCCGCCTGCTCGGGCCCGGCCGCGCGCCCGACGAGCTGGTCCAGCAGCTGCTGGGCGGTGGGACGGGTCGCCGGATCCTTGCGCAGCGCGCTCCCGACCAGCTCCCTCAGCCCCGGCTCGACCCGGTCGAGCGCGGGTTCGGTGTTGAGCACCTGGTAGACGATCGCCGGCAGCGTGTCGCCCCCGAACGGATGCCGCCCGCTGGCGGCGAAGGCGATCAGGCACCCCCACGAGAACACGTCGCACGCGGGCGAGACGGGCTCGCCGCGCAGCACCTCGGGGGCCATGTACCGGGGCGTGCCGACCAGTTCGCCGGTGCCGGTGACCCCGCCGAGCGTGTCGAGGGCCCGCGCGATGCCGAAGTCGATCACGCGGGGGCCGACGGGCGAGAGCAGCACGTTGGACGGTTTGAGGTCCCGGTGCACCACCCCGGCCCCGTGGATGGCGGTGAGCGCGGTGGCCACGCTGACGGCGAGCGCGTCCAGGCTGGATCCGGTGAGCGGCCCCGACCTCTGCACGGCCTGCTCCAGGTTCATCCCCGGCACATACTCGGTGACGACGTACAGCTGCTCGCCGTCGAGCGCCGCCTCGATCACCCCGGCCGTGCAGAACCTCCGCACCCGCTGGGCCGCCTCCGCCTCCCTGCGGAACCGCGTCCGGAACTGCTCGTGCTGGCTGAGCTCCGGGTTGATCACCTTGACGGCGACCCGCTGCCCGGACGGATCCTCGGCGAGGTGGACCGTGCCCATCCCGCCCCGCCCGAGGACGCTCAACAGCCGATAGCGCCCGATCTGGGGGGAATCACCGCTCACGGCGCGCTAGCTTACCGATTTCGCGTAGTTCGGGAAGGCCGGAGTGCGGGTCCACCACCAGAACGCGGCACCCGGCGGCGGTCGCGGCGGCGATGCCCGTCGGACTGTCCTCGATGGCGACGCAGCGTTCCGGGAGGACCGCCAGGCGCCGGGCGGCCTCCAGGTACGGGTCCGGGTGGGGCTTGCCGCGTGGCGTGTCCTCGGCGGTGACGATCTGGTCGAACCGGTGCCCCAGGCGGGGGAGGACGACGTCGGCGATGGCCCGCGGGGAGGCGGTGACCAGGGCGGTGGGGACCGCCGCGGCCGCGAGCCCGCGCAGGAGGGGAAGGGCGCCGGGGATGAGATCGAACCCCGCGGCGACCCGCTGCGCGAAGCCGTCGGTGAGCCGGGCGGCCACCGCGTCGGCCCGCAAGACAAGCAGGCGAGCGGCGTCGGCTCGGGCAGGGTGCGGGCTGGCGGCGTCGGCTTGGGCGGGGTCGGTTTGGGCGGGGTGCGGGCGGGCGGCCGCGCTCCCGGCCCGAACGGCGAGCAGGTGGGCGGCCACGTCCTCGACGGTGCGGCCGAGGACGTGGGGGACGTCGTCGGGCCCCAGCGACAGGCCGAGCGAGGCCGCCACCGCCGCCGTCGCCTGCCACCAGAGCGTCTCGGTGTCGACCAGGGTGCCGTCCAGGTCGAACAGGACGGCCTGCGGCGTGTCAGACGGCATCGGCCGCAGCGGGCGAAGGGGCGGGCGAAGGGGACGCGGCCGTGCGCGCCGCCACCAGCACCGGACGCTCCACCAGCCGCACGCTCACCCGGACGCCGGGCGCGAGCAGCCCCGCCTCGTGGCCCGGCACGTCGGCGAGGACCTCGCCGCCCGCCAGGGCCACCCGGAGGCGGACGGAGGCGCCGCGGAAGGACGCCACCCGCACCTCGCCCTCGCCCGAGCCGTCGGGAGAGACCCGGACGGCCTCCGGACGCACCAGGACGTCCACCTCGGCCCCGGCGGGCACCGGCCCGTCGACGGGCAGGAGCTGCCCCAGCACCGACACCTGGTCGCCCGTCACCCGGCCGGCCAGGTGGTTCATGGTGCCGACGAACTCGGCGACGAAGGGCGTGGCGGGCCGGTCGTACACCTCGGCGGGCGGTCCGGCCTGCTCCAGCCGCCCGTCGCGCAGGACGGCGACCCGGTCGGCGATCGACAGGGCCTCCTCCTGGTCGTGGGTGACGAAGACGGTGGTGATGCCGAGGTCGAGCTGGAGCCGCCGGATCTCCTCCCTGAGCGTCACCCTGACCTTGGCGTCCAGGGCCGACAGCGGCTCGTCGAGCAGGAGCACGCGCGGTTCGAGGGCGAGCGCGCGGGCCAGCGCGACCCGCTGCTGCTGCCCGCCGGACAGCTGGTGCGGGTAGCGGTCGGCGTGCGCGGGCAGCCCGACCAGGTCGAGCAGCTCGGCGGCCCTGGCCCGCCTGGCCGCCACGGGCACCTTGCGGACCCGCAGCCCGAAGGCGACGTTGTCGCGGGCGTCGAGGTTGGGGAAGAGCGAGTAGGACTGGAAGACCATGCCCGCGTCGCGCTTGTTGGCGGGAACGTCCGTGATGTCCTCGCCGTCGATCAGGACCGCGCCGGAGTCGGGCCGCTCGAACCCGGCCACGCAGCGCAGGGCCGTCGTCTTGCCGCACCCGGACGGCCCGAGCAGCGCGACGAACTCGCCCGGTTCGACGGTCAGGTCGAAGCCGTCGAGCGCGACCGTCCTGCCGTACGTCCGCCGGAGCCCCCGGAACTCCACGCGTGCCGTCATTTCCGCTCCTTACCGAACACGCTGGACACCGCGAGCAGCAGCAACCAGATGAGCAACAGACTGAGGATCGAGACCGCGACGGACAGCTGCCCCTTGGACCCGGAGATCGTCACGATCCACACCGCGAACGGCTGGTACCCCAGCAGCCTGGCCACGGTGAACTCGCCGAGCACCAGCGCGAGCGTCAGGAAGGACGCGCTGGCCAGCGCCGTCCGCAGGTTCGGGATGATCACCCGGAACAGCACGTGCGGCCAGGAGGCGCCCAGGTTGCGCGCCGCCTCGACGAGCGTGCGGACGTCCATCGTGCGCAGCCCCGCGTCGAGCGAGCGGTAGACGAACGGCAGCACCAGCACGACGTAGGCCAGCACCAGCACGACGGGGAAGGCCGGGTTCTGCGCCGCGATCAGTGTCGCCCAGAACGGGGTGGGGGCCAGCAGGTCGGTGCCGGTGCGCAGGGAGGTGGTGAGCCCGGCGACGAACGTGATCGGCGGCACGACCAGCGGTAGCGTGCAGAGCACCTCCATCACCGGGCGCAGCCGTGGCGCGCTGAGCCGCACGGCCAGCATCGCGGGCAGCGTCAGCACCAGCACCAGCACGATCGTGGCGGCCGCCAGCGACAGCGAGAGCGCCAGGCTGCCGAGGAAGCCCTCGGCCGTGAGCAGCTCACCGTAGGCGGAGAAGGACACGCCCGCGGTGGGCGTGTAGATCGTGTACCAGAGCGAAGCGCCCAGCGGCACCAGGAAGTACGCCGCGGCCAGCAGGAACACCACTCCGCGCCAGATCCGCGGCCGGGTGGGCGGCCTGCGGGCGGCGGCGGCGACCGGCTCCAGGCCGGTCAGTGCAGCCATCGGGAGCTCCTCTTCTGCAACGGCAGGTAGATCGCCATGACCAGCCCGGCCACGACCACCATGTCCAGGCTGAGCGCCAGCGCGATGTTCTCGTAGCCGATCAGCACGTCACCGGTGAGCGCGCTGGCGATCTTCAACGTGATCAGCGGCACCACCGTGCCGACCATGGCGTTGGCCGTCGCGAAGCCCGCGAACGCGCTGCCGAACAGCAGCACCACGCCGCCCAGCATGGCCGGGGTGAGCACGGGCAGCGCGACGAAACGCCAGTACTGCCAGGACGTCGCGCCGTTGTTGGCCGCCGCCTCCCGCCACTGGGGGCGCAGGCCGTCCAGCGCGGGGGCCATGACCAGCACCATCAGCGGGATCGAGAAGTACAGGTAGACGATCACCAGGCCCCAGAACGTGTACAGCGCGCCCGACGGCAGCCCGACCAGGCCGCTGATCACGCCCGAGTTGCCGAGCGTGGCGATCCAGAAGAAGGCCAGCGGCACGCCGCCGAAGTTCGCGAGCACGCCGGACGCCGTCAGGACCGCCTCGCGCAGCGCGGTGAAGCGCGAGGTCACGACCGCCTGGGCGAGGACGGTGCCGAGCACGGCGCCGAGCAGCGCGACCACCGCGGACAGCCGGACGCTGCCGCCCAGCGCGGTGAGGTAGCCGCCCCGCAGGCTCTGGCCGACGGCGTCCAGGCTCGGCCTGCCCTGGACGGTGAACGCCCCCGCCACCAGCGCGATGGCGGGGATACCGAAGACGGCGGCGAAGAAGACCAGCAAGGGCAGCGCGCCCAGCCACCCCTTGGAGCGGGTCATCCCGAGATCGCGGCGTCCCAGCCGCTGGCGAGCTTGGCCTTGGCCGCGTCGACCTGCTCGGGCGTGGGGAACGTGGGCGTGCCCTCCACCTTGGGCAGGGCGTCGGCCGCGGCCTTGTCGATCGTGCCGTCGGCGGTCATCGACGGCATGAGGACCGGCCTGGCGAAGCCCTTCAGGTACAGGTTCTGGCCTTCGGCGCTGTAGAGGTACTCCTGCCACAGGCGCGCCGCCGCCGGGTGCGGGGCGTCCTTGTTGACGGCCTGCGCGTACAGCTGGAAGTACGTGCCGTCACTGGGGACGTTGACCTTCCAGTCGATGCCCTTGGCCGACATCTCGGGGGCGTAGGCGGCGTTGTTGTAGTCCCAGTCGATGCTGATCTGGGTCTCGCCCTTCTCGATGGTCGCCGGGGTGGTCTCGACCGGGTTGTAGTTGCCCGCGGCCTTCAGCTTCTTGAAGAACTCGATGCCCGGCTGGATGTCGTCGAAGGAGCCGCCGTTCGCGATGGACGCCGCGTACACGCCGGCGAACGCCGAGCCGGACTTGGTCGGGTTGCCGTTCATCGCGACCTTGCCCTTGTACTCGGGCTTGAGCAGGTCGGCGAAGGTCGCCGGGCAGGTCTGGATCTTCTTGGCGTCGCAGCCGATCGACACGTAGCCGCCGTAGTCGTTGGTCCAGAGCCCGGTGGGCTCCTTCTGGCCCTCGGGGATCTTGTCGAACGCCTGCACCTTGTACGGGGCGAACAGCCCCTCCTTGGCACCGCTGATCGCGAACGACTGGCCGAGGTCGAGCACGTCAGGGGCGCGGTCCTGGCCCTTGCGGGTCTTCACCGCGTTGATCTCGTCGGCGCTGGCGGCGTCGGGGTCCTCGCTCTCGACCTTGATGCCGTACTTGGCCTCGAAGGACTTGATGATCTCGCCGTAGTTGGCCCAGTCGGGCGGCAGCGCGATGACGTGGAGGTTCCCCTCCTTCTTGGCGGCCTCGACGAGCTTGTCGAGCCCGCCGAGGTCGGCGGCCGAGGTGGCGGTGCGCGCATTCACCCCGCCTGCCGAGCTCTGTGCCTGCTGGGCGCCCGGTGCGGCACCACACGCCGCGGTGACGGTAAGTGCTGCGAGGACGCCTGCCACGCGCACGCGAGGTGTGAACACGTTGCCTCCACTCTCCTGATCGCATGTATATGAGAACTTGTACGAACAAGCCAGCGCCAGTAAGTCGTATCGACATTGCATTTCGGTGAACAGAAAGGGTCACGGATGGTTGCTCGCTATGAACGGATCGCCGATGAGCTGCGCGACGAGATCCTCGCCGGTGTCCACGAGGTCGGCTCGCAGCTGCCCAGCGAGGCGGAGCTGGCCGCGCGCCACGCGGCCGCCCGCGGCACGGTGCGTCAGGCGCTGGCGGTGCTCGTCGCCGAGGGGCTGATCGGCTCGCGGCAGGGCGCCAGGAGCATCGTGCTGGGACGCGCGCGCAGCCAGAGCTTCGCCGAGCTGCACAGCTTCGCCCAGTGGGCGCGGGCCAACGGCTACCGCTTCGGCGGCCAGGTGCTCGCCCAGCGCCGCAGGCGCGCCACCGCCGCCGAGTCGGCCAGGCTCGGCACCGAGGAGGTGCTGGACGTGCTGCGGGTCCGCTCGCTGGAGGACGAGCCGGTGCTGGTCGAGCGGACCGCCTACGCGAGCTGGATGACCGAGGCCGTGGAGGCGCTGCCGCCCGACTGCGAGTCGGTCACCGAGGCGCTGTACGACTCGGTCGGGCTGGTGTTCGCCTACGGCGAGCACCTGATCGACGCGGTCGCCGCGGGCGCGCGGGACGCCCGTCTGCTGGGGGTCCGGCGGGGCAGCCCCCTGCTGCGCCAGCGCCGCATCACCACGACCCACGAGGGCAGGCCCGTGGAGTGCTCGGACGACCGCTACCGGGCGGGCAGTGTCGCGTTCAGCGTGCGCAACTCGATCGGCGCGAACCCGTTGATCCGGCAGGCGGGCGACTTGCGCTCACGGCCGTAAGAACATATGTTCGAGATAGCAGCACCCGCCTTCCCCCGGGTGGCTCAACAGAAGAACCAGAGCCGCGGGGAGAAGCATTTTGAGCAGACTCTATGGCGATCCGATAGAGGTGTGGACCAGAGACGGGCAGCCGACCCAGTTCGTCTGGCGCGACCGCCTCTACCTCGTTCACCGCGTCCTCGACCACTGGGTGGTGGCGCGGGAGTGGTGGAAGCTGCACGAGGCGGATCCGGGCGAGCGTAAGTTCTGGCGGGTCGAGGCCGGCCCCGGCCGTGACTCGGGGGCGTACGAGCTGCGGTTCGACACCGCCAGCAACGGCTGGCTGCTCCTGAGGGCGTGGGACTGATGGCCCAGCCGTTCCCGCACCTGAACGTGAGCTCCGCCTACTCGATGCGGTACGGCACCGCCTTCCCGCAGGCCCTGGCGCGGCGGGCGGCCGACGACGGGATGGACATCCTCGCCCTGACCGACCGCGACGGTCTCTACGGCGCGGTCAAGCACGCCCAGGCCTGCGCCGACGCCGGCATCGCCCCGGTGCTCGGCGTGAACCTGGCGCTCGACGACGCGCTGGTGACCGGCCTGGGCGGCGCCCGGTCCGGCTCCCATCGCGCCCGTCCGAGAACCGGGCCCGAGGCAGAAGACCGCGTCACCGTGCTCGCCCGCTCGGGCGGCTGGTCCCGGCTGACCCGCCTGGTCACGGCCGCGCACCACGCGGGGGAGCGGGGCGAGCCCCGGGTGACCCGCGAGCTGGTCGGCGCCTGGGCCGCGCCCGACGAGCTGGTGGTGCTGCTCGGCCCCAGGTCCGATGTCGGGCGGGCGGTGGCGGCCAGGCGCGACGAGCTGGCCGCGGCGCTGCTCGGCCAGTGGCGGGCCATGGTCCCGGGCGTGGTGATCGAGCTGGTCGACCAGTACGGGCAGCACGACGCCGCCACGGCCGTCCGCATGCTGGCGCTGGCCGAGTCCACGGGGGTGCCCGCTGTGCTGACCAACGCCGTCCGCTATCTCGACCCCGCCGACCACCAGGTCGGCGACGTGCTCGACGCGGCCCGCCGGCTCGTCCCGCTGCACCCGCGCCGCCTGGAGCGGAGGACCTCGCACGGCTACCTCAAGAGCACCAAGGAGATGTGGCAGGTGGCCGCCAAGATCTGCGGCTCCGACCAGGCCCGGATCGCGGATCTCCTGCGCACCACGCGCCTCGTCGCGGAGGCGTGTGTGATCGACCCGGTGGAGCTGCTCGCGCTGCGCGCCGCGCCGCCGAACCTGCTGCTGCCCGAGATCGGCCGCGACCCGGTGCCGCTGCTGCGCCACCGCGTCGAGGACGGGCTGATCGCCCGCGGCCTGCACCGCTCGCGCGAGGCCCGAGACCGGCTCGGGGCCGAGCTGGACATCATCGAGCAGAAGCGGCTGTCCGGGTACTTCATCGCCGTGGCCGGCATCACCGACATGATCAGGGGGATGGGCATCCGCTGCGCCATCCGCGGCTCGGGAGCGGGCAGCCTGGTCAACTACCTGATCGGCATCGGCGAGGTGAGCCCGCTCGAACACGGCCTGCTCATGGAGCGCTTCCTGTCCGAGGGCCGCATCGGGCTGCCGGACATCGACGTGGACGTGGAGTCCGCCCGCAGGCTCGACTGCTACAAGGCGATCTTCGACAGGTACGGCGAGGCCAGGGTGGCCTGCGTCTCGATGATGGAGACCTACCGGGCCCGCAGCGCCATCCGCGACGTCGCCGGCGCGATGGGGCTGCCGCCGCACGAGATCGACGCGATCGCCAAGGCGTTCCCGCACATCAGGGCTGAGCAGATCACCGCGTCGCTGCACGACCTGCCGGAGCTGCGCGACAGCCGCCTCGGCGAGGCGGGGCTCGACCAGGTGTTCCGGCTGGCGGAGAAGCTCGACGGGCTGCCCAGGCACATCGCCCTGCACCCGTGCGGGGTGCTGGTCGGCAACGCGGAGCTGCGCGACCGCACCCCGGTGGAGCGCAGCCTGCTGGAGTTCCCGATGTCGCAGTTCGACAAGGACGACGTCGAGGAGGCGGGCCTGCTCAAGCTGGACGTGCTGGGCGTGCGGATGCAGTCGGCGATGGCCTACACGCTGAGCGAGATCGAACGGGTTGACGACGTCGTGGTGAAGCTGGACGTCCAGCGCGGCTCGGAGCCGGGCGTCCAGTACGTCCCGCACGACGACCCCGACACCTACGACATGATCTGCGCCGGCCGCACCCTCGGCTGCTTCCAGATCGAGTCGCCCGGTCAGCGCGAGCTCGTCGCCAAGCTGGAGCCGCGCACGATGCACGACCTGATCGTGGACATCTCGCTGTTCAGGCCGGGGCCCGTCAACTCGGACATGGTCACGCCGTACCTGGAGGCCAGGCACGGGTGGCGGCGGCCGTACTACCCGCACGAGAGGCTGCGCGAGGCGCTGAAGGAGACGCACGGCGTGGTGGTGTTCCACGAGCAGGTCCTCAAGATCGTGGACGTGATGACAGGCAGGGGCCTGTCGTTCGCCGAGGCGCTGCGCCGCACGCTCGACACGGCGGAGGGGCGGGAGAAGGTACGCAGGACGTTCGTGCCGCTGGCCAGGTCGAAGGGGTTCGACGACACGGCCGTGGAACGGGCGTGGAAGGTACTCGACGCGTTCGGCGCGTTCGGGTTCTGCAAGGCGCACGCGGCGGCGTTCGCGCTGCCCACGTACCAGTCGGCGTGGCTCAAGCGGCACCACGCGGCGGCGTTCTTCGCCGGGGTGCTCACGCACGAGCCCGGCATGTACCCGCAACGCGTGATCATCGACGAGGCCAGGCAGTGCGGGGTCGAGATCCTGCCGCTCGACGTGAACAGGTCGGGCAAGGACTGGCAGGTGGAACGCCTCGGGCCGCGCGACGACCAGGCGTTGCGGCTCCGGGTGCGTCCGGCCGACCTGGGCGACGACCTGCCGCGGCGGCTCAAGGCCTTCAGGGCCGAGGAGATCGGCAGGGGGTACGCGCTGCGCGTGCCGTTCTCCGCGGTCAAGGGGGTGAGCGAGGCCGAGGTGGAGCGCATGGTGGCGGGCCGGCCGTACACCTCGCTCGCCGACTTCTGGGACCGCGCCAGGCCCTCCCGCCCGGTCGTCGAGCGGATCGTCCAGGTCGGCGGGCTCGACGCGCTGCACGACCTGCACCCCGGCGGCGGCTCCCGCTGGCGGCCGGGCCGGCTGACGCGCCGCGACCTGGTCGCCCAGGTCGGCGCCCTCCAGCGGGGCTCCACGATCGGCGTCAAGCAGGGGTCGCGCAGCAGCAGGCACTACACGCCCCCCTCCGCCGCCCGCCCCGACGCCGTGGCGGGCGGCCCGCCGGCCGTCCAGCTCCCGCTGGGCTTCACCGAGCACCTCCCGCCGGGCGAGCTGCCCGAGATGACCGAGACCGAGATGGTGGAGGCCGAGCTGGAGATCCTCGGCATCGACATCAGCCGCCACATCATCAGCTTCCACGAGGAGCTGCTCGACGCGATCGGAGTGGTACGTTCCAGAGACCTTCTTGACCAGCGCAACGGCGCCGAGGTGCTGGTCGCGGGCGTGAAGGTGGCCACTCAGACCCCGGCGGTCCGCTCGGGGCAGCGGGTCATCTTCACCACCCTCGACGACTCGACGGGCCCGATCGACCTGACGTTCTTCGAGTCGGTGCAGGGCAGGTGCGCCGCGACGGTGTTCGGATCGTGGCTCCTGCTGGCCAGGGGCGTGGTCAGGCGGACGGGCACCCGGGCGGTGTCGATGCGCGCCGTCGACTGCTGGAACCTGGTCGACCTCGACTCCCTCTGGCGCTCCGAGGGCATCGAGGCGGTCAGGGCGGTCCTCAACCAGCCCCTGGACGACCGCGGTGGCGTCGGTGGCAGGAGGATCGAGTACGCCAACGGCTTCAGGCTCTCCCCCTACTCCGACCTCGGCCCCGCCATCACCACCCCGCCACGCAGGCTCTGGCACGCCAGCCAGGGCAGTTCCGGCCCCACCGCGGCGTGACCCCCGCCCGGAGGGGCGGGAGCCAGGCGACGGCGGTCAGCCGGTGCGGCCGATCGGGGCGGAGTCGGGCGACGGCGGCGTGATCGGCGGCGCGATCGTGGGGGCGACCGTAGGTGTGATCGTGGGGGCGACCGTTGGGGCGATGGTGCGCGCGCCGGCCGCGGCCGACGCGCTCTCCAGCGCGGGCACCGGGTCGGCCTGCGACCGCTGGATGCGGGTGATCTGCCTGACGGTGGCCGCGCACAGCAGGGCGGCCAGGGCCGTGGCGCCCAGTTCCCAGCCGCCCACGCCCGTCAGGTCGCCCGCCGAGGAGTCCATCGGGACCCGGATGGTGACCAGCGCCAGCGCGCCGAGCCAGCTCAGCCACCACGCCCCGAGCAGCGCCAGCCAGCGGGTGCGGCGGTCGAGCGGCGGATGGGCGCCGCGCCAGACGTCGTCCACCAGCACCATCGGCGCCAGCAGGTTGACCCCGGGGATCAGCCAGGCGGCGGCCACCGGGCCCGTTGGCGCGGAGCGGTCGTTGGCCTGCCTGGCACGCACCAGCCAGGTGACGTACGCGGCGGCGGCGGCGACCGCGGTGCCGGCGACCAGCATCATCAGCACGGCGAACACGGTCACGGCGCCGACGACCGCTTCGGCGTCGGCCCCGTGCGGGCGCCCGCCGAACGCGGCGAGCTGGGCCGCGAGGCGACGCCCGCGGGTCTGTTCGAAGATCACAAGGGCGCCCAGGGAGAGGACCTGTGCGACGAGGGTCACGTAGACGGCAGAGGCGGCTTTGGTAGGCGGCTGGGCATAGCGCACGTTGTTCTCCCCCCGGGCCATGCGCTGAGGTTCTGATTCTCTTCTATCCCGCCGACCACATTGTTAATCAGCCCACCACGCCGGATTCCCACGCCCAAGCTGCGATTTCGACTCGATTTCTGACGCCGAGCTTCGCCTGGATGCTCCCAAGATGGGTCTTCACCGTCGACAGCGAGACGAACAGCTCGCCGGCCACCTCCTGGTTGGTGCGCCCCCTGGCCACCAGCCGGACGACGTCCAGCTCCCGGTCGGTCAGCGGGTCCTTCAACGGGGCGGGGCCGCGCCGGGGCCGGGCCAGGTGCTGCAGCAGCCGCACGGTCACCGACGGCGACACCAGCGACTCGCCCCCGGCCGCCGCCCTGACCGCCTCGATCAGCAACGTGGGCCCGCTGTCCTTGAGCAGGAAGCCGGTGGCCCCCGCGCGGAGCGCGCCGTAGACGTACTCGTCGAGGTCGAAGGTGGTGACGATGACCACGCGCATCGGGTTCTCCACGCCCGGCCCGGCCAGCAGGCGGGTCACCTCCAGGCCGTCGAGCTTGGGCATCCGGATGTCGAGCAGGCACACGTCCGGCCGCAGCCGCCTGGCCTCCGACACCGCCTGTGCGCCGTCGGAGACGGCGGCCACCACGTCGAACTCCGGCTGGGCGTCCAGAATCATCTTGAATCCGGCGCGGACGAGTTCCTGGTCGTCGGCGATGAGCACGCTAATAGTCACGGCGACAACTCTAGGATCAGCCGTTCGGCCGAGGGCGCCCGGTCGGACGGCCGATCCTGCGAACCCCCCTTCCACGCCAGGCTCGTGCCCATGAACGAGGTGCTTGTTGGACGAACCCTGGCCAAGAGGTTCGGGCAGACCGTCGCCCTGGGCGGCGTGGACATAGCGGTGCAGGCCGCGGAGGCCGTGGCGATCATGGGGCCGAGCGGCTCGGGGAAGTCGACCCTGCTGCACTGCCTGGCCGGCATCATGAAGCCGGACTCGGGCGAGGTGCACCTGCTCGGCCAGCGCATCGACGCGATGCGCGAGCGGGAGCGCAGCGCGCTGCGCCGCACCCGCTTCGGCTTCGTCTTCCAGTTCGGGCAGCTCCTGCCCGAACTGCCCGCCGAGGAGAACGTGGCGCTGCCGCTCATGCTGGGCGGCGTCCCCAGGGCCCAGGCGGTCCTGCAGGCACGCGACTGGTTCGGGCCGCTCGGCCTGCAGGGCATGGAGGCCAGGCGGCCCGGCGAGCTGTCCGGAGGCCAGGCCCAGCGGGTCGCCATCGCCAGGGCGCTGGTGAGCAAGCCCGCGGTGGTCTTCGCCGACGAGCCGACCGGCGCGCTCGACCAGAACACCGGCCAGGAGACGATGCGGCTGCTGGTGGAGGCCACCAAGCACAACGGCGCGTCCCTGATCGTGGTGACCCACGACACGAACGTGGCGGCCTGGTGCGACCGCACGGTCGAGGTCCGCGACGGCCGGCTCCTCGCGGGCGGGGTGCGGGCATGAACCGGCGAGCACGAGCCTTGGTGGTGCGGGCATGAACCTCGCTCTGACCTGGCGGCTGCTCAAGGGCGGTGGCCGGAGCGGCATGCTCAGTACCTGGCTCACGCTGGGCGCCGTGGCCGTGTCCACGGCGCTGCTGCTGTTCGCCGTCGCGGCGAACTTCGCCTTCGCGGCCAGGGCCGAGAGGGGCGCCTGGCGCAACCCGGTCGCGGCCACGGGCAAGCCGGTGGCGATCGAGGCCGCGCGCCTCGACTATGTGCGCGACAAGCAGATCACCGTCGTCGACCTGGCGGCGCTCGACCCGGGGGCGCCCGTCCCGCCCGGCATGGCCCACTTCCCCGCGCCGGGCGAGACCTGGCTCTCGCCGGCCCTGGCCGAG
>NZ_JBEXUP010000019.1:0-91042 GCF_040614375.1 Nonomuraea sp. NPDC005983 | reverse complement strand
CCCGCGGGGGCCGGCATGCGGCCGCCCGCCGTCCCCCTCGGGGAGGACGGCGGGCGGCGGGTGGGTCAGGCCGCGACCGAGGAGGCGACCTGGGCCGGGGTCAGGGCGATGTCGAGGACCTCGCGCACGTCGCTGACCGGGTGGATGGTCAGCTCGTTGCGGACCTCCTCGGGCACGTCGTCCAGGTCGGGCTCATTGCGCGCCGGGATGAGCACCGTGGTGATGCCCGCCCGGTGGGCCGCCAGCAGCTTCTGCTTGACGCCGCCGATCGGCAGGACCCGCCCGGTGAGCGAGATCTCGCCGGTCATCGCCACGTCGCTGCGGACCTGGCGTCCCGACAGGAGCGAGGCCAGCGCGGTGGTCAGCGTCACGCCCGCCGAGGGACCGTCCTTGGGCACGGCGCCCGCCGGGAAGTGGATGTGCACCGAGCGGTCCTTCAGCGCGGTGACCGGCAGTTCCAGCTCCGCGCCGTGCGAGCGCAGGTAGGACAGCGCGATCCGGGCCGACTCCTTCATCACGTCGCCGAGCTGGCCGGTCAGGGTCAGGCCCGTCTCGCCGGTCTCGGGGTCGGCCAGCGACGCCTCCACGTAGAGGACGTCGCCCCCGGCTCCGGTGACCGCCAGGCCGGTGGCCACGCCCGGCACCGAGGTGCGCTGGGTGGACTCGGGCAGCGACGACTCGGGCACGAACCTGGGACGTCCGATGTAGCCGACCAGGTCGTCCTCGCCGACCGTGACGGGCAGTTCGTCCTTGGCCGCCACCTTGCGCAGGATCCGCCCGACCGAGCGCTCCAGTGAGCGGACTCCCGCCTCACGGGTGTACTCGGCGGCCAGCTTGCGCAGGGCCGCGTCCGCGACGGTCACCTCGTCGGCGGTCAGGCCGGCGAGTTCGAGCTGGCGCGGCAGCAGGTGGTCGCGGGCGATCGAGACCTTCTCGTCCTCGGTGTAGCCGTCGAGCGTGACGACCTCCATCCGGTCGAGCAGCGGCCCGGGGATGGCTTCGAGCACGTTGGCCGTGGCCAGGAAGAGCACGTCGCTCAGGTCCAGCTCGACCTCGAGGTAGTGGTCGCGGAAGGTGTGGTTCTGCGCCGGGTCGAGCACCTCGAGCAGGGCCGCGGTGGGGTCGCCGCGGTAGTCGGAGCCGACCTTGTCGATCTCGTCCAGCAGGACGACCGGGTTCATCGAGCCCGCCTCGCGGATGGCGCGGACGACGCGGCCGGGCAGCGCTCCGACGTAGGTGCGCCGGTGGCCGCGGATCTCCGCCTCGTCGCGGACGCCGCCGAGGGCGACGCGGACGAACTTGCGTCCCATCGCGCGCGCCACGGACTCGCCGAGCGACGTCTTGCCGACTCCGGGAGGGCCGGCGAGGGCGAGCACGGCGCCGCTGCGGCGCCCGCTGACGACACCGAGGCCCTTGTCCTGGCGGCGCTTGCGCACGGCCAGGTGCTCGATGATGCGGTCCTTGACGTCGTCGAGCCCCGTGTGGTCGGCGTCGAGGACGGCCCGCGCGCCGGCGATGTCGTAGTTGTCCTCGGTCCGCTCGTTCCACGGGACGTCGAGGACAGTGTCGAGCCAGGTGCGGATCCAGCCGGTCTCGGGGGACTGGTCGGACGTCCGCTCCAGCTTGTCGACCTCCTTGAGAGCGGCCTCACGCACCTTCTCGGGCAGATCGGCGGCCTCCACGCGGGCCCGGTAGTCCTCTTCCTCGGTCTCCGCCGAGTCGCCGTTGAGCTCCTTGAGCTCCTTGCGGACCGCGGCGAGCTGCTGGCGCAGCAGGAACTCGCGCTGCTGCTTCTCCATGCCCTCCTGGACGTCCTTGCGGATCGTCTCGGCCACGTCCAGCTCGGCGAGGTGCTCGCGGGACCACTCGACCAGCTTGGCCAGCCGCTCGGCCGGGTCGGCGGCCTCCAGCAGCTCGACCTTCTGGGCGGTGGTCAGCCACGGGGTGTAGCCGGAGCTGTCGGCCAGCACGGACGGGTCGTCGATCTGGTTGACCTGGTCGACCACCTGCCAGGCGCCGCGCTTCTGCAGGATGGTCGTGGCCAGGGACTTGTACTCCTTGGCCAACTCGTGGGCGCGCTCGCCCGCCGCGACGGTGTCGACCGTGATGGCCTCCACCCACAGGGCGGCGCCGGGGCCGGTCGTGCCGGTGCCCACGCGCACCCGGTCGACGCCCCGTACGACCGCCGCGGGCTCGCCACCGGGGAGCCTCCCGACCTGCTCGACCACGGCCTGCACGCCGACGGCGCCGTAGCGGCCGTCGATGCGGGGAACGAGGAGGACCCGCGGCTTGTTGCCACCAGATGCCTGGGCCGCGTCTATGGCCGCCCGCACCTCGGAGTCGGACAGGTTCAGCGGGACCACCATGCCCGGCAGGACGACCTCGTCGTCCAGCGGCAGGACCGGGAGGATCAGGCTCTCACTCATGCGAACTCCAAAGGGTTGAGTTATACCGACTCAATTCATTGGAGCCATGGATTGTTCCCTTCGTTGCCGATGTTCGCTCACGGCGATCGTAAGCATGTAATCGATACCTGGGAGTGATCTGAGGATCAGACCTGGGGGTGACGCCCGCCGCCGTCACTGTTCGTAAGCTGGGCGCGTGTTCTCAGCAGCGGCAGCCGTGCGGCCCTTCGCGCTCGCGCTCTTCCAGGGCGAGGCCGACCCGCCGCCCCGGTCACGGCGCCTGTCGCTCGGCCTGCCGCGCCGGCTGGCCGCGCTGCTGCCGGTCCGCCGCATCGCCCTCGTGCAGGCCGCCGACGTCATGACGGCCTGGGTCCTGTTCGGCACCACCTTCAGCCAGCTGGCCGACTGGAACAACGGCGCCCTCCCGCGCGTCTGGGATGGGTGCATCTTCCTCAGCGCGGTCGCGGTCTCGGCGCCGGTGGCGCTGCGCGACCGCTGGCCGCTCGCCGCCTGGCGGGTCGCCCTGGTGCTGCTGCCCGTCCCGGTCCACGTGACCGCCGCGTTGGACGGTTCCGACGCGCCGTACACGCCGGGCATGGTCGTGACGTACCTGCTCGTGATCTACTCGGTCGCCGTCCGCTGCGACCGGCGGATCGCGCTGGCGGTGTGGCTCATCACGGTCCTGGGTCTGTGGATCGCCGACCGCGGCTCCGCGCCCCTCGGTGCGGTCATCACCGGCGTCGCGGTCCTGTTCGGCTACAACGTACGGGTGCGGCGCAACGCCACGGCCAGGCTCCTGCTGGAGGAGCGCCGGTCCCGGCAGGCGGAGAGCGCGCAGGCCGTGCTGGAGGAGCGAGCCCGCATCGCGCGCGAGCTGCACGACGTGGTCGCCCACCACATGTCGGTGATCGCGATCCAGGCGGAGGCGGTGCCGCTCAAGGCGGCGGGCGACCCGGCGCAGCTGGAGGCGGGGCTGGCCGAGATCCGAAGCCTGTCGCTGGAGGCGATCGCCGAGCTGCGCCAGGTGCTGGGCGTGCTGCGCGACCAGGACGGCCGCACCGACACCGCGCCGCAGCCCGGCCTCGACCGGGTCGGCGAGCTGGTCGCCAACGCGCGGGCCGCCGGGCTGTCCGTGCTGGTCGAGCAGCCGGAGCCGGTCGCCGGGGTGCCACCCGCCATAGGCCTGTCGGCCTACCGGATCGTGCAGGAGTCACTGAGCAACGCGATGCGCCACGCGCCCGGCGCCACGGTCTCGGTCGGCATCTCCCGCGAGTCCGGCGCGGTGCGGCTCCGGGTCGTGAACGGCCCCGGGTCGTCGCCCGGCGGGCCGCCTGGAGCCGGGCAGGGGCTGGCGGGCATGCGGGAGCGGGCGGCGCTGCTGGGCGGCGAGCTGGAGGCGGCCGGAGTCGAAGGGGGAGGTTTCCAGGTGACGGCGAGGCTGCCGATCGAGGAGACGGCGTGATCCGGGTCCTGATCGCCGACGACCAGGGGATGGTGCGCACCGGGTTCACCGTGTTCCTGAGCGCCCAGCCCGACATCGAGGTGGTCGGCGAGGCGGCCGACGGGCTGGAGGCGGTCCAGCGGGCCGCAGCGCTGAAGCCCGACGTGGTGCTGATGGACGTCCGCATGCCGGTCATGAACGGGCTGGAGGCGACCAGGCGGCTGCTGTCGTCCGACGCGGCCTCGGCTCCGAAGGTGCTCATCCTCACCACCTTCGACCTCGACGACTATGTCTACGAAGCGCTGCGGGCGGGGGCCAGCGGGTTCCTGCTGAAGGACGCCTCGGCCGCGCAGCTCGCCGACGCCGTGCGGGTGGTGGCCGCGGGCGAGGCGCTGATCGCTCCGGCGATCACCAAACGGCTGATCCACGAGTTCGCCCGGCTGGGCGGCCCTCGCGGCCCCGCGCCCAAACGTCCGGCGGAGCTGACCGAGCGTGAGGCCGAGGTGCTCACGCTGGTCGCCCAGGCCCTGTCGAACCAGGAGATCGCCCAGAAGCTGGTGGTGGCCGAGCAGACCGTCAAGACGCATGTGGGGCGCGTCCTGATGAAGCTCGGCCTGCGCGACAGGGCCCAGGCGATCGTGTTCGCCTACGAGACCGGCTTGGTGCGGCCGGGCGACTGAGCGCGTCTCCCCTTCGCCGCGCGCACCCTGACCTGGCCGGTGGCGATGCGCACGATGTCGGGGCTGTTGATGGCGCCCTGCTCGATGGCGTGGCTGCCGAGCCTGGCCCGCAGCAGCCGGTCATAGGCCTCGGCGACGGCCTTCGGGTCGTCGTGCAGGTCCTTGCAGAGCTGCTGGGCCTGCTTGGCCTCCGACCACGCCGTCACCACTTTGGGCAGGTAGACCCATCCGGCGACGAGGGCGGCGAACACGTACCCGCCGATGGTGACCCAGGCGGCGTAGTGCACCGCCGCCTCCGACGGCGCGCCCAGCCAGACCCTGGCGAGCACTCCCGAACCGGTGCCCAGCGCGGGCGAGACCAGGAGCCCCGGGATCCAGGGTGAGCGGGCGGCGCTCCTGACCCGCGGAAAGGCCATCTCCGGCGGCCTACTCGGCCGGATCGTCGCCGTCAGTGACCTCGTCGCCCTCAGGAGGGGGCGTTCTGACCACGCTCGGGTGACCGAGCAGATACTCTGGGTAGCCGGTGACGATTGCCGAATCAGGTAGCTCATTCGGGGTGACGAACATGGGCCAATGGTGTTGAGTCATGTCGAAGCCTCGTTTGCTTGCGTGATGGGGCGTCGACGGGGCGAGGGGGAGACTCCTGCTGCAACAGGATGTCGTCAACCCCCTCGCCCCACCAACGAGCGAGTTTTCCTGTAATGCACAACGGGCCTCTCGATTCCCGATTCAGGAACGCGAGAGACCCATGAAAACCGGATCATAGGTCGGTTTTCCCCGGAATGGCGCCGAACGTGAAAACGAATCAGATTCGCGTTCACGTTGAAGGTCAGGTGAGGCCGCCGGCGCTTGGTCGAAGCGTACATAACATCAAGCCCCGGCACCTCACGTACTCGTGAATCAAGGCCAGATCAATTCGGCCACACCAGCCCCACCCGTCCCACCAGATGCGCTACCCGGCGCCGCACACGGCCCGTCGGCCGGCCTCGGGCGTGCCCCTTCCGCAGGTGGCGGGCGCGGAGATCCAACCGGGGGCGGTTCCGGCCTGGAGACGTGGCCAGGCTCCAGCGCGTCACGATTTTTCGTGACTTCACGGGATTAGCGCAATTGACAAGGAGCGCGGCCGCGCGCCGTTGTCGTTCATCCGAACTGTGTCATGGCGGCGAGATCGACGGCACCCTTTCGGGATTGTCCGGTTCAGCCGGTATTTCAGATATCTGACCATATTCGGCATTGGACGAGTGAGGCGGCTCGGCACACGCCCCGAATTCCACCTCGCGACGGCAGGGCTCGCACCGGGTCACCCTCCGGTACTACCGCCACATTCAAACCCTGCGCTGACGCGGACCACGAGGTCGTGTCCGTACGGTCGTGGCCATGTTCAGACGTCTCGGCGGACAGGCTCGCAGCCCGCACAGGCCCCTGATCCGGCGCAGGGGCCTGTCCTCCATCTGGATGAGCCGATCTTCATCCGTGCGGACGGTGCCGCCTCGCGACACGGCTGGGAGCGTGTTGACCATGTACAAGCGAGCGATGTGCGCGGGACTGGCCGGCATGTTAGCGATCTCACTACTGTCGAGCCCGGCGGCGGCGACCGGTGCCCACTCAGGGTTACGGCAAGCCCTCCAGCGCCTGACCGAAGACAACGACGTACCAGGAGCGTTGGCGCAGATTCACAACGCACACGGCGACACCGTGATCACCAGCGGCGTCGCCGACGTGGAGACCAAGCGTCCCGTGCCGACAGACAGCAGGTTCAGAATCGGCAGCAAGACCAAGACGTTCGTCGCCACGGTCACACTCCAGCTCGTCGGTGACGGCAGGATCGAGCTGGACGCGCCCGTAGAACGCTACCTGCCCGGGCTGGTGGGGCCGGACATCACTGTGCGCCAGCTCCTCCAGCACACCAGCGGCCTGCCCGACTACCTGCCCCTGCTCGATCCCGCCGACATCCTGGCCCACCGCTACGATCACTGGAACGCGGCGGACCTGGTCACACTGGCCCTGCAACGGCCTGCGGAGTTCCCGCCCGGCACGGACTGGAGCTACTCCAACACCAACTACCTGATCGTCGGGATGATCATCGAGAAGGTGACCGGCAACACCTTCGGTACGGAGATCCGAAACCGCATCCTGCGCCCACTGCGACTGAACGCCACCTCCGTCCCCGACGACGCGCTCGACATCCCCGGCCCTCACCCGAGCGGCTACCTCAAGACCGGCGACGGACTGCTCGACATCACCCGTCATAATCCCTCGGTGGCCGGCGCGTCAGGCGGGATGATCTCCAGCGCGTCGGACCTGAACCGCTTCTACGATGCTCTCCTGCACGGCCGGCTGCTCCGTCCGGCCGAGTTGAAAGAGATGATGACCACGCGTCCACTGGACGGCCCCGGCGGCGCGGCGTACGGCCTGGGGCTGATGAGCACGCCGCTGCCCTGCGGCGGCCTGCTGTGGGGCCACGCGGGTGACACGCTCGGCTTCAGAACCAGCGGCGGGGCCACCCTGGACGGCAGGCAGGTCACAGTCATGACGAACCTGTACCGCATCGACGGCGTCCGCAACGCGGACCTCGACGCGGTGGTCACCACCGCACTGTGTGAGAACCGCTGAAGACCGGGGCCATGCGCCGCACGCGGAATCAAGGGTTGCGCGCTGCCGCCCGGGGCGCGCGGCACGTCACCGGTGCCGGCGGGTGATCGCGAGGTAGGCGAGGCAGAGCACGGCCAGCCCCGCGCACGCCGCCAGGGCCACCGGGACACCGACAGGCAGCAGGACACCACCGAGAGCGGTGCCCAGGGCGATGCCGAGGTAGAGCGCCGAGGCGTTGAGGCCGACGACCACAGCCGTCTCCTGCGGGGCCGCGGAGATCAGCCGCAGTTGCTGGGCCGGAGTCTGGAACCACGTGCTGGCGCCCCAGGCCGTCATCAGCAGCCCCGCCAGCGGCAGCCAGCGGATGTTCGCGCCGGCCGTCCAGGCGAACGCGGTCAGGGTCACGGCGAGCGCCGCGTACCCGACCGCCAGGACGCGGATGGGCCCGCGCCGGTCAGCCGCCGCGCCCGCCACCAGGTTGCCGGCCACCGCGCCCACGCCGTACAGGAACAACAGCCACATCTCCGACGCCGGACCGGCACCGAGCGCGTGCGCGATGGGGACGGCGTAGGCGTACAGCCCGTAGCCGGCGGCCAGGCCGAGGACGGTCAGCGGCAGCACCGCCACCACTCCCGGCCGACGCAACGCGGCGAGGCGATCACGCAAGGGGACGCGGGGATTGCCGGGCAGTACGGGCATGACGGCGCGCACGGCGGCCGCGCAGAGCGCGCACAGCACCGCGACCAGCCCGAGCGCGGCACGCCAGTCCAGGACCTTGTCGGCGAGGTTGCCCAGCGGCACCCCCAACGCGGTCGCAAGGGTCAGTCCGCCGACGACCACGGCCAGCGCGCGAGCACGCTGCGCGGGTGCGACCAGAGAGGCGGCGACGGCGCCCGCGTTGGGGGTGAAGGCGGCGGCGCCGAACGCGGCCAGGACACGCGTGATCATCAACAGCGGATAGCCGGGGGCCAGCGCTGAGCCGAGGTTGGCCAGCGCGAGCACCGCCAGCGCGCACACCAGCAGGGCGCGGCGCGGGACCCTGGCGGTGAGGGTGGCCAGGACGGGAGAGAGCAGGGCGTAGGTGATGGCGAAGACGGTCGCGGACTGCCCGGCCGCGCCCTCGGACACGTCCAGGGAGCGGGCCATGTCCGGCAGGAACCCGGCCACCACGTACGCGTCGGTGCCGACGGCGAAGGTGCCGAGCGCCAGGACCAGGGTCGCACCGAGCCCGCGCGGAGTGGGGTTGGCGGGCACGGCGTGTCTCGCTTCAATCGGGATATTCGACATCCCGGTTCCTTTCATGGTTATGCGCGGGTGGGTGCGGGTCAGCCACCCACACCCTGCGTCGCGTGCGGGCCGGCCGCCCGCATGCACGTCGTTCCACGCGGGCGGGCGGTTCGGGGTGAGGCGCCCACACGAACGTCGCTCCGCGCGGGCGGTCGAGATGGGCGGGCGGGCGGTTCGGGGTCAGTCACCCATGCGGGCGTAGTTTCGACGGGTGCGCTCGGCCCCTGCCGGGGCGTGGGCCATCAGGTCGGCTACCGTCTGGGCGGCCAGTTCGCGCCGCCAGGCCAGCTCGGCACGGCGCATCGCGGCGGCGATCCCGCAGGGGCGGCCGAACTCTCCATCGGCGCCTACCGCCCCCGCGCCGCGCTGCCGGATCTCGGCGCAGCGGAACGCTTCGTCGGCCCCCTCCAAAGCGACGACGACGTCCATCAGGGTGATCTGCTCCGGCGGACGCGCCAGGGCGAAGCCGCCACGGACACCCGGCGTCGAGGTCAGAATCCCGGCCTTGGCGAGCGCCTGTAGGCGCTTCTTCAAGTACTCCTGCGGCAGGTCGAACCAAGCGGCGAGCTTGCGAATCGACACCGGCCCCTCGTCCCCGAGCCAGGCGAGTGTCACGCAGCAGTGCAGACCCCACTCGACTCCCTCACCCATCTGCATAACAGGGATACTACATATCCCTTTTAGGCGGAGCACTCCGGCAGGCGCCCCAGCGTGACGGTCGGCTGTCCGCGACCATCTCCCCGAAGCCCAGAAGGAGGGCTGAACCCCTGGTGGCCCCCGTCAGGGGCGAGTGTGCGCAGGTCGGTGCCCGGGAAGGTTTAATGACATGGTGTCGCCATCAGCTTGACGTAGGCCTCCGAGGTTTGTGACACTGTGTCATGAAACAGTCCGCACACGTTGGGAAGTACCGTGACGTCGTTCTCTGACACCCTGAAGTCCGCCACCTGGAGTGACCATCAGTCGGCGGAGGACGAGAGCTACCTCAAGGAGCTGATGGGCGGGCGGCTGACCGAGCCGGAGTACGGCGAGATGGTCGCCCAGCACTACTTCGCCTACGTCGCCCTCGACAGGGCCGCCAGAGCTCTGGAGAGCCATCCGGTCGCCGGACGCTTCGTCTTTCCCGAGCTCTACCGCGAGGACGCGCTCCAGCGGGACCTGCGGACGATCTTCGGTGCCGGATGGCGGGAGCGGGTTGGGCCGTCCAAGGCCACGCGGACACTGGTCGCGCGGATCGAGCAGGTGGCCGACTGGCCGGGCGGGTACATCGCCCACCACTACACCCGCTACATGGGCGATCTGTCGGGCGGCCAGTTCATCCGGATGGAGCTGCAGAAGATCTACGGCTACGCCAAGGGCGGCGGCGTCGACTTCTACGTGTTCGACGAGGTCGGCAGCCTGCCGAGGTTCAAGAACGAGTACCGCGCCCGGCTCGACGCGCTGGAGCTGGACGACAGGGAGCGGCAGCGGATCATCCGCGAGGTCAGGCTCGCCTACCAGCTCAACACCGAGGTGCTCGCCGAACTGCTGCACGTGGTGAGAGCCGCCGCCTGACACCATGCCAGGCACCCTCGGAACTCCATGACGGGCGCCCCCGGCAACAAGCCCACAGCACGCACGGCGGGCGTCCACGGCCTTGTGTCGCCGGCTTCACGGACGAGCATGGCCTTTCGCCCTACCATGGGCATATGCCCCGCATCTCCGCCGCCACCATCGGTGAGCACCGTGCACAGACGCGCGAGCGTATCCTCCAGGCGGTCTCCCGCCTGTCAAGGGTGCAGGGCATCGACGGGATCTCCATGACGGACGTGGCCGGCGAGGCGGGAATCACCCGGACCGTCCTGTACAACTACTACCCGGACAAGGCGGCCCTTCTGCTCGCCTTCACCGAGCAGGTCACCCGTTACTTCATCGAGAGCTACGAGCGGGAGCTGCCCGCCGGCGCCTCCCCCGCCGACCGCCTGCGCGCGTTCGTCCGGCTGCAGTTGAGCGGCCTGCTGGCGCACCCGCACCCGGGCGCGGCCGACCTGAGCGCCGCGCTGGGCCCCGACGCCTATCAGCAGCTGGCCGAGCACGTGGCACCGATGCAGCGGATCCTGGTGGACATCCTCGACAGCGGCAGCGAGGCGGGCGACTTCCAGGTGCCCGAGGTCGCCTCCACGGCGCGGATGATCCTCGCGGTCATCGGCGCCGAGCGGGTGCCGCTGATCAGCGGCGCCGTGTCGGTGGAGGACGCGGACGAGCTGGTCTCGGGGTTCGTGCTCAGAGCACTGGGAGCCGGCTGAGACCATTGGCCGTATGGAAAACGGCCACATCGCGCTCAAATCCCCTCAGGGGCGGTGGATCCTGGCGGCGACCGTGCTCGGCTCGGGTCTGGCCATGCTCGACAGCACGGTAGTCAACGTCGCCCTCCCCTTTCTCGGCAGGGAACTCAAGGCCGACATGGCCGGGCTCCAGTGGACGATCAACGCGTACACGCTCACGCTGGCCGGGCTGATCCTGCTGGGCGGCTCCCTCGGTGACCGCTACGGCCGCCGCAAGGTCTTCCTCATCGGGACGATCTGGTTCGCGCTCGCGTCCGCGCTGTGCGGCCTCGCACCGAACATCGAGTTCCTCATCATCGCCCGCGCGCTGCAGGGCGTCGGCGGCGCGCTGCTCACGCCCGGCTCGCTGGCGATCATCCAGGCGTCGTTCGTCAGGGATGACCGGCCGCGCGCGGTGGGCGCCTGGTCGGGGCTGGGCGGGGTGGCGAGCGCGCTCGGCCCGCTGCTCGGCGGCTGGCTGGTGGAGACGGCGGGCTGGCGGTGGGCGTTCCTGCTCAACCTGCCGTTCGCCGCGATGGTCGTGCTCGTCACGATCAGGCACGTCCCGGAGAGCAGGGATGAGCAGGCGGTGGGCCGCTTCGACGTCCTCGGCTCGGTGCTGGCCGCGCTCGCGCTGGCCGGGATCACCTACGGCCTGATCGAGAAGGGCGTGGGCGTGCCGCTGATCGCCGGCGTGGTGCTGGCGGTGGCGTTCGTCTGGGTTGAGAGGCACCGCTCGCCCGACGCCCTCGTGCCGCTCGGCCTCTTCCGCGACCGGGTGTTCACGGCCGTGAACGTGGTCACGCTGATCATGTACGCGGCGATGGGCGTGGTGTTCTTCCTGCTGGTCGTGCAGCTCCAGGTGGTGTCGGGGTTCGGGCCGATCGCCGCCGGCCTGGCACTGCTGCCGACGACCATCCTGATGCTGCTGCTGTCGGCGCGAGCAGGCGAGGTCGCCAAGCGGATCGGCCCGCGCTGGCCGATGACGATCGGCATCCTCGTGGCCGGGCTCGGCTTCCTGTTGATGAGCACGATCGGGCCGGGCGCGTCCTACGTGTTCCAGGTCCTCCCGGCGGTCACGGTGTTCGGGCTCGGCCTGTCGGCGGCGGTCGCGCCGCTGACGGCGACCGTGCTGGCCACCGCCGACGAGCGTTACGCCGGTACGGCGAGCGGCGTCAACAACGCGGTGGCCCGCACGGGCAGCCTGCTGGCGGTGGCCGCGGTGCCGCCGCTGGTCGGGCTGGTCGGCGACGCGTTCGACAAGCCGCAGGTGTTCGACGCGGGCTTCACGCGCGCGATGCTGATCAGCGCGGTCATGATGGGTGTCTCAGCACTCATCACCTTCTTCACGATCCGGACGAACGTCCTGGATCCGCAGCTCACGAAGGCCGGAACCAGTGAGACGTGACCGCCCTCAGAAGGTGAACTGCTGACTGCGGACGCTGTTGTCGAAGTTCGACAGCAGCAGTTCGGGCTCCCCGACCGAGCGGATGCCCGGCAGGCGGGTCAGCAGTTCGCGGAACATCGTCCGCATCTCCTGCCGGGCCAGGTTGGCGCCGAGGCAGAAGTGCGGGCCGGGGCCGCCGAAGCCGACGTGCGGCTTGGTGTCGCGGGTGATGTCGAAGCTGTCGGGGTCGGGGAAGACCGACTCGTCGCGGTTGGCCGAGCCGTAGAACAGGACGACCTTGTCGCCCTTCTTCAGGTCGAGGCCGCGCAGCGAGTAGTCGGCGGTGACGGTGCGGCGGAACTGCATGATGGGCGAGACGAACCGGACCATCTCCTCGATGGCGCCGTTGACGTGCGCGTCGAAGTCGCTCATCAGCAGCTCTCGCTGGGCCGGGTTGTCGGTGAGCAGCTTGATGCCGTGAGCCATGGTGTTGCGGGCGGTCTCGTTGCCCGCGACCAGCAGCAGCGCGAAGAACGAGCCCAGCTCGCGGTCGGTGAGCTTCTCGCCGTCGGGGTTGGCGTTGACCAGCAGCGACACCAGGTCGCCCCGAGGTTCTGCGACGCGCTCGTGGCCGAGCTTGATGACCAGGCGTTGCAGGGCGAGCAGGGCGAGCATGTTCTGCCCGGCCATCTGGACGCTGCGGGCCAGGCTCGGACGGACCCCGGTGTAGGCGGTGGAGATGTCGACGTGTTCGTGGACCTTCGCCCGTAGTTCGTCGGGGATGCCCATCATGTCGCAGATGACGTGGATGGGGAGCCTGGCGGCCACCTGGGAGACGAAGTCGCGCGGGCCGTCGCCGACCACGTCGTCGACGATGCGCGCGCAGGCCGCCTCGATGTCGCTCTGCAGGCCGGCGAGCATGCGGGGGCTGAACGAGCGGGTGACGATCCGGCGCAGGCGGGCGTGGCGGGGGTCGTCCATGTTCACCATCGACTCGCCGAACACCTGCTTGACCCACCCGGGCGGCTCGGGGTTGGTGACGGCGGGCTCACTGGAGAAGATCTTGGCGTTGCGGCTGGCCTCGACCACGTCCGCGTGCCGCACGAGGGCGTAGAAACCCTTGCCCGAGCGGAGCAGCGGCACTTTCTTCTCGGGGAAGAACACCGGATGCTCGACCTGCCTGAGCTGGGCGAATGCCTCGTAGCGTTCCTTGAGGGGTTTGCGCCAGAAATTCAGGTCCGCGAGGTCGATGTCCACCCGTCCATCCTGGCACGTTCCCATGGAGTTAAAGCCGGGTTCGGGGACAGCGGCGATACCTACAGGTATGAACGCACTGCTCGCCGCCTGCCTGGTGCTCCCCCTGGCCTCCGGTACGGCCCACAGCCCCGCCAGGACGTGTGGCGGCCTCCCCTCCGACTTCGACGGCGACGGCCGTCCCGACCTCGCCGTGGCCGCTCCGTACGACGACAAGCGGGCCGGCTCCGTGAGCATCGTCTACGGCGACGGACGGACGGTGAAGCTCACCCAGCGCGACGCCGAGCCCGGCGACTCGTTCGGGTCGGCGCTGGCCGTGGGCGACTTCGACGGCGACGGCTGCTCGGACCTGGCCGTGGGCGTGTCGGAGGAGTTCACGGGCGAGCGGGTGCCGGGCGGCGACGGGAACGGGGTCGTCGAGCTGTTCAACGGCTCGGCCGAGGGGCTGCGCCCCGGGAAACGGCTCGCGCTGGACAAACCGTCCAGCGACAGGTTCGGCGCCGCGCTGGCGGCGGGCGACCTCGACGGCGACGGGCGGGACGAGCTCGTCGTGGGCGCGCCGGGACGGGGCACGGGCGGCGGCGTCATCATCTACTGGATGAAGGGCCGCAAGCCTTTCCAGATCACCCAGAAGACGTCGTGGGTGCGGCAGACGGCGAGCGTGACCGACCAGTGGGGCGCGGCGCTCGCGACCGGCGACTTCAACGGGGACGGACGCGACGAGCTGGCCGTCGGCGCGCCCGCCGACAGCGTCACCCAGGACGGCCAGGGCTCCGTCACCGTCATCGACCCGGTGCGCAGGCGCGCGCGACTCCTCACGCAGAGCACCCCGGGCATCAAGGGCGCCTCGGAGAAGTGGGACGCGTTCGGCTCGTCCCTGGCGTCCGGTGACTTCAACGGCGACGGACGCGCCGACCTGGCCATCGGCGTGCCCGGCGAGGGGCTGAGCAAGAACCAGCGGGCGATGGACTACGGCGACGGCACCGTGGACGTCCTGTACGGCACCCGCGGCGGGCTCAGCACGTCCGGCAGCGAGGCGTGGTCGCAGCGGACGCTCAAGGGCGAGCCGCGCTACTACGACCGGTTCGGCGCGTCGCTGGCCGCCGGCGACTTCAACGGCGACGGCGACGACGAGCTGGCCATCGGAGTGCCCGGCGAGCGGGCCGTCCAGGTGCTGGCGGGAACGAGGGCGGGCGGGCTCACCCGGCACGGCGACCTGCTGATCAAGGGCGAGGGCCGTGACTTCGGCGCGTCCCTGGCCGCGCTCCCGGCCCTGGGGGGCCGCTATCGCGCGCTCTCCAAGCAGCCGCCGCTGTACGGGCTGGTCGTCGCCGCCCCGGACCAGGGCCTGGTGCAGTACGTGCCCGGCGTGCGCAAGCCCGGCACCTTCCCCGGCCTGCGCCCGGACCGGATCCGCCGGCTCGGCAGCGGCCCCGGCCTGTACGGCTACACGTTCGGCTGACCCCGCCCAGAAAGCGAGCCCTTCAGGCGGTGACAAACGACTTCAGATGGCGGACGTCTCAAGGTGGCGGACGTCTCACGGTGGCGGGCTCGTTCAGGTGGACGGGGGCGCCAGGGGGAGGGTGACGCGGAAGATCGCGCCCTTGCCCGGTTCGCCGGTGGCCGAGATCGTCCCGCCGTGCGCCTCCACCAGCGTGGCGGCGATCGACAGACCCAGCCCGGACCCGCCGGGGCTGCGCGCGGGGTCGGCCCGGTAGAACCGCTCGAACACCCGCTCCGCCACCTCCGGCGAGAACCCGGGCCCCTCATCGGCGACCTCCATGACGGCCTGCCCGCCGCTCACGCCGACCCCGAGGTGGAACGCCGTCCCAGGCGGCGTGTGGGTGAGCGCGTTGCTCACCAGGTTGCCGACCACCTGCCCGAGCCGCGACTCGTCGCCTGTCACGACCACCGGCCCCTCGCCTCCGTGCAGCCGCACCAGCTCGATCCCCCGGTCGGGGGCGAGCGTCTGGGCGTCGATCACGGCGGTCGCCGCGAGGCTGAGCAGGTCCACGGGACGCAGGTCGAGGGCGCGACGCTGGTCCAGCCTGGCCAGCAGCAGCATGTCCTCGACGAGCAGCCCCATCCGCGCCGCCTGCCCCTCGATGCGGTGCAGCAGCCTGACGGCCTCGTCCAGGTCCCGCTCCTCCCCCAGCCGGTACAGCTCGGCGAAGCCCCTGATGGAGGTGAGCGGGGTGCGCAGCTCGTGCGAGGCGTCGGCCATGAACCTGCGCATCAGCTCCTCCGAGCGCCGTGCGGCGATGGCGGACCGGCGGGCCGACTCGGCCGCCGCCTCCCGCTCCCTGACGGCGACCTCGATGCGGCCGAGCATGCCGTTGAGCGCCCGGCCGAGCTTGCCGACCTCGGTGGTGCCCGCCCAGAGCGGCACGCGCCGCGCCAGGTCGCCGTCGGCGATGTGGCGGGCGGTCTGGGCGATCTCGCCGAGAGGGCGCAGGCTGCGCCGTACCAGCCAGTAGCAGGCGCTGCCGAGCACCACCAGCGTGCCTCCGCCGGCGACCGCCACGATCAGGAGGAGTTGGGAGACGGTCGCGTCCACATCCCCCAGGTTGATCGCGATCACCCTGCTCCGGCCGTCGCGCCAGGGCGCGGCGACCACCCGCCACGCGGGGCCGTCGGAGCCGCGCGAGTCCACGGTGAAGGGCCGCCCGTCGCGGGCGGCCACGTCGGCGGTGGTGAGCCGGGGCAGGTTCGGCGTGTGCTCCTCCGTCGACTCGGCGAACGTCCTGATCACCGTGCCGTCGGAGTCGACGAGGACCTGGTGGAACAGGCCGAGGAGGCGCTGCGGACGGGCGCTGGGCGGCGGGTCGGGCGGCGGCGGGCCCGGCCTCGGCACGCTGGCGGCGCGCAGCTGGTTGTCGACCCGCTCCACCAGGTAGCCGCGCAGCAGCCGGACCGCGAACAGCCCGGTCACCGTGATGGCCAGGGTGACCAGCAGCAGCGTCACCGAGACCAGCCGCAGCCAGAGCGGGGCGCGGGCGAGGTGCTTCCTCATTCGCGCGGCGGGCGCAGGATGTAGCCGACCCCGCGCAGCGTGTGCAGGTACCTGGACTCCCCCGTGTCGACCTTGCGGCGCAGGTACGACACGTACGACTCGACCAGGCCGACGTCGGTGCGCCAGTCGCCGTTCCAGACGTGGTCGAGGATCTGCGTCTTCGACAGCACCCTGCCGGCGTTGAGCATGAAGTACTGCAGCAGCCTGAACTCGGTGGGCGACAGTCTCACCGGGACGCCGTCGCGCCACGCCTCGTGGGTCTCCTCGTCCAGTTCCAGGTCGGCCACCTGCAACCGGTTGGGCGGCGGCACGCCCCGCCGGGTCCTGCGCAGCACCGCCCGGATCCTGGCGATGACCTCTTCGAGGCTGAACGGCTTGGTCACGTAGTCCTCGCCGAGCCCGAGGCCGGCGATCCGATCCTCCGGGGTGTCCTTGGCGGTGACGAACAGCACCGGAACCCGGCGGCCGCGGGACCGCAGCCTGCCCGCGACCGCCAGGCCGTCCAGGTCGGGCAGCATCACGTCGAGCATCACCAGGTCAGGCGCGCTCTGCTCGGCCACCCTGAGTGCCTCCATGCCGTCGGCGGCGGTCAGCACCTCGAACCCGGCCATCCGCAGGCTGGCCGAGAACAACTCCCTGATGTTGGGTTCGTCGTCGACCACCAGCAGCCTGGCCTCGGGCGCGGTCATCGGCCGACGCCTCCCTGGGTGATCGAGGTGGCCGAGACCGTGCCGTCACCCGCCTGCTCGCCGCGCACCACGACGGTGCTGCCGCTGCGCAGGTCGGACACCTTGCCGGGCTTGGCGACCTGGACCGTGGTCTGGCCGGTCGTGGTGACGGTGACGGTGGCGCCGTCCATGGTCTTCAGGTAGACCTTGCCGTCCTCGACCTTCTCCACGGTGCCGACCGTACCGCCACCCTGACGCTGGCCGAAGCCGGGCTGGCCGCCGGGGCCGCCGTAGCCGGGCGGCTGCCCGTTGCCGCCCTGCCGTCCGTAGCCCCGCAGCTGGCCGGGGGCCTGCTGCCTGTCTCCGGGCTGCCTGTCTCCGGCCGCCGCGGCCGGCCCGGCGTCGCCGCCGCCCAGCGACTTGTGCGCCTGGATGCCGATCAGGATGCCCGCCACCAGGACGACGCCCGCCGCCAGCGCGAGCGTCAGCCTGGAGGTCTGCCGCCGGGGCTGGACTGCCAGCTCGGCCTGCAGGTCGTCGGGGTACGGCGAGGCGTCAAGCTTGGCCATGTGTTGTCTCCTTTGGATGCGTCACTCGTGGCGCAGGGCCTGGATGGGCCGGAGTTTCGCGGCCCGGTTGGCGGGATAGCTGCCGAAGAACAGGCCGATGCCCACCGAGACGCCGAGCGCCAGCACGACCGACGACGGCACGAGCACCGGCTGGATGCCGGCGACGGTGAACCGGGTGCCCGCGAACGCGACCAGCACCCCTGACAGCCCTCCCACCAGGCTCAGCAGGGTCGCCTCCAGCAGGAACTGGCCCAGGATGGCGCTTCGGGGCGCGCCGATGGCCTTGCGGATGCCGATCTCGCGGGTCCGCTCGGTGACGGTCACCAGCATGATGTTGGTGATGCCGATGCCGCCGACCAGCAGGGAGATGGCGGCGACGGCGCCGAGCAGCACGGTGAACGTGCCGGTCGCCTGGCTCACCGTCTCCTGCAGGGTGGCCTGGTTCAGCAGCCGGTAGTCGGGGTTGTCGCCCGTGATGCCGTGCCGCTGGTTGAGGATGGCCGTGACCTCGGACTGCGCCGACTGGGTGGCCTCCGCCCCGGTCGCCTGGACGACGATCGAGTTGAGCGTCCCGAACCCGGTCAGGCTCTGCTGCACGGCGGGCAGCGGCGCGACGGCGACGTCGTCGGCGTCCTGGCCGCCGGTCGAGCCGGTCTCCTTGAGCACGCCGACGACCGTGAACGGCACGCCGGAGATGCTGACCTGCTTGCCGACCGGGTCGACTGGGCCGAACAGTTCTTCGACCACGGTCTGCCCGAGCACCACGACCTTCCTGGCGGCCAGCACGTCGTCGTTGAAGAAGTAGGTGCCCTTGGCGACGGGCTTGTTGGTGGCCTCGAAGTAGCTGGGGTAGGTGCCGACAAGCTGGGAGATCGTGTGGCTGGCCGCCCCGTACGCGGCGGCGGACGAGTTCGCGGACACCACCGGCGAGACCGTCCTGACGGACGGGGCCAGGGTCCTGTCGGTCAGCGCCTTGGCGTCGGCCAGGCTGAGCTGCCTGGCCTGGGTGCGCGGCCCGGTGTTCTGCCCCTGGAAGCCGCCTCCCCTGCCCCCGCCTCCGCCTCCGCCTCCGGAGAAGGACGGGGAGATCGTCAGCGTGTTCGCGCCGAGCCGCTGGATGTTCTTCTGGATACTCTGCGACGAGCCCTCGCCGACGGCGACGAGCATGATGACCGCGGCGACCCCGATGAGGATGCCGAGCGTGGTCAGCGCGCTGCGCAGCTTGTTGGCCAGCAGCCCGCGCAGCGCGAAGCGCAGGATCTCGAGCTGGTTCACCGGGCCGCCTCCACCAGCCGCGGCGGCGGACCGTCGACCGGGGCCTGGCGGACGTCCTCCACGATCTCGCCGTCGACCAGTCTGATCACCCGTTTGGCGTGCGCGGACACGTCGTTCTCGTGGGTGATGAGCACGATCGTGCGGCCCGACTGGCTGAGCCGGTCCAGGATCTCCAGCACGTCGCGGGTGGAGGCGGTGTCGAGGTTTCCGGTGGGCTCGTCGGCCAGCAGCAGCGCGGGGGCGGTGACCAGGGCCCTGGCGACGGCCACACGCTGCTGCTGGCCTCCGGAGAGCTGGTTGGGCTCGTGGTGGATCCGTTCGGTCAGGCCGACCTGCTCCAGCGCGGCCAGCGCCCGCGAGCGCCGCTCGGCCTGGCCGACCCCGCCGTAGACGAGCGGCAGCTCGACGTTGGCCAGCGCGCTCATGCGCGGGATCAGGTTGAACGACTGGAAGACGAAGCCGACCCTGCGGTTGCGCAGCACGGCGAGCTGGTGCTCGTCGAGCCGCCCCACGTCGGCGCCGTCGATCAGGTAGCGGCCGGCAGTCGGGACGTCCAGGCAGCCGAGGATGTTCATCAGCGTGGACTTGCCCGACCCGGAGGCGCCCATGATGGCGACGTAGTCGCCGCGCTCGACGTCCAGGCTGACGCCGCGCAGCGCGCGGACCTTGGCATCGCCCTCGCCGTACTCCTTGACGAGGTCCTGCACGCGCAGGACGGGAGCCGTCATCGGGCGCCTCCCGGCACGCCGCCCGGGCCGCCACCGGGGAAGCCGCCGCCGAACCCGCCCTGGCGCAGGTTGCCGCCGGTGATGCTGGTGACGGGCGGGACGAGCTGGTCGCCTTCCGACACGCCGGACTTGATCTCGGTGAGCGCCGTGCCCCGCACGCCGAGCACGACCGGTGTCCTGCTCTGCCGCCCGTTCCTGAGGATCGTGACCGTGCTCTGCCCGCCGCTGGTGGAGATCGCCGTGGACGGAACGGCCACGACGTTCTCGGCCCGGCCGACCACGACCTCGACGGTGGCGGTCTGCCCGAGCCGCACCTGGCCGGGGACCTTGGTGAAGGAGATCGTGACCGGGTACTGGACGACGTTGTTGGTGGTGGCGGCGACCGGGTCGATCTGGGTGACCTTGCCGGTCGCGGTGACGCCGGGCAGCGCGTCGAAGGTGACGGTGGCCGCCTGGCCGACCTTGAGCTTGGAGACGTCCGACTCGGTGAAGGAGCCGACGAGCTGGAGCTTCTTCGTGTCGGCCAGCTCGACGAAGCCCGAGCCGCCTGCCGACTGGCTGGACTGGCTCGACTGACTGGACTGGCTCGACTGGGACTGCGCCGCCGAGCCGCCCGAGGAGGAGCCGCCGACCGCGCCGTTCACCGCCGTGACCGTCCCGCTGAACGGGGCTTTCAGCACGGTGGCCGCCACCGCCCGTTCGGCCTCCCTGTAGGCGTTGCGGGCCTTGACGTAGCTCGCGTAGAGCTGGGCGGTCGAGGTCCCGTCGTCCACGGCGGTCTGGTAGGTGGCCTTGGCGGCTGAGAGGCTGTCCTGGGCGGCGTCGTCGTCGAGCCTGGCGAGGATGTCGCCCTTGCCGACCTGGTCGCCCGCCTTGACGTAGACGCGCTCGACCGTGCCGTTCGTCCCGAACGCGAGCGACCTGCTCCTGGAGCTCGCGACCGCTCCCGAGGCAGACACCGCGGCCACCACGGAGGCACGGGACGCGGTCACCGTGCGCACGCTCGTCTCGCCTGCCGCCTGTCCCGTGCCGAGCTGGGCGTACGCGAACGCGGCACCGCCCAGCAGGAGCACCCCTAGCGCTCCGTTGGTCATCAGCGCTCTGCGCCTTGTCGACACCTTCACAGGCCGTGACCCTTGCACACCAGCCTGCGCCACAGCCGCGAGCCAGCTGAAGGTTCGCTGACAACCCCGTGCCCCGTCAGGACGCACAGGCAACTCTGAGCTCGCTCGCAGCCCGGCGCCAACCTGCCGGGCCAGGATGGGCCACCATGAGACCGACTTTCCGCGCGCGCACGCTGGGCGGGCTGGCCCTCGCCGTCCTGGTGGCCGGGTCCGGCCTGGTGTTCGCGCTGCGCGACGACGCACCGCCCGGCGTCCAGGTACGGCTGGCCGCCGCCAAGCGGGGCGTGGTCACCGCCTCGGTCACGGCCGCGGGCAGCACCGTGGACGGCTCGCGCCGCGACCTGGCCTTCGCCTCCTCGGGGACGGTGACCAAGGTCTACGTGAAGGTCGGCGCCAAGGTGGCGAAGGGGCAGGTGCTGGCCAGGATCGACAGCCGCGCCGCCCGCGAGGCGCACGCGGCCGCCGAGGCCGACCTGGCCGCGGCCAGGGAAGCGCTGGAGTCGGCGTCGTCCAGCACCGCCACCTGCCCGCCCACCGCCGCGACGGGCGCCGGTGGCGGGCGTTTCGGGCCCTCCGAGCCTCCCTCGGCGAGCGTCAGCCCGACGCCCGGCTCGACCTCTTGGCCGACGCCCTCGCCCACGCACACGCCGCCCTCCGGGCCTGCCGAGCCGCCCGGTCAGGAGCCGCAGCCGACGGTCACCGTGACAGTGACCGCCACCGTGACCGCCACTGTGACCGCCACCGTGGCGGAGACCGTCACCGCCACCCCGAGCGGCAAGCCGACGTCCGGCGCCAAGCCGTCCAGCACGGCGAAGCCCACCGGAAAGCCCACAGGGAAGCCGGCGGCCACGCCCTCGGGGCGGCCGACCACCACGGGGCGCCCCACAGGCGGGCCGTCGGCCAGGCCAAGCAGGCAGGCGACGGGCGGGCCTCGGCCGTCCCAGAGCGCGGGCGGCTGCCAGCGCGGCGGCCTCAGCGAGGAGCAGGCCGCCGCCGACGTGGACAGGGCGGAGGCGGCGCTGGAGCAGGCCGCCGACGCGGTCCGCGGCACCAGGATCGTGGCCCCGGCGGCGGGGACCGTCCTGTCACTGGCGGGCGCGGCCGGCGACAGCGCCGCAACCGGCACCTTCGTCAGCCTGGGCGACCTGAACGAGCTCCAGGTGCAGGCCATGGTCACCGAGTCGGACGTGAGCCGGCTCAAGCTCGGCCAGCGGGCCCAGATCACGCTGGCGACAAGGAACGGCGAGCGCCACACCGGCAGGGTGACCGGGATCGCGCCGACGGCCACGGTCGACGGCCAGCTCGTCCGCTACTCCGTCACGCTCGCCTTCGACGACCCGCCGAAGGGGTTGCTGCTCGGCCAGACCGCCTCGGTCTCGGTCACCACCGGAACCGCCGCCGACGCCGTCTACGTGCCGGCCGAGGCGGTGCGCAGCCGGGCGGACGGCACCTCGGTGGTCACCGTGCGTTCCGCCGGGCGCGACGCGGCGCGGGTGGTACGCACGGGGGTGCGCGGCGACCAGTACGTGGAGGTCACGTCCGGGCTGGAGGAGAGCGACCAGGTGGTGATGGCGGGCGCCGACACCGGCGAGTTCCCCGACGGGTCCTGGCCGGGAACGTCGAGCGAACCTTCAGCGACCTCCCAGCCGACGTTCAGCCACGGCTAGCGGGGCGCCCGGCGCTCGCCACCCCCGCCGGTCAGGGCGGGATCTATCGGTGCTCGCCAACCGGTGCGGGTTCTCGCTAGCGCCGGTGCTCGGCCGCCTCGCCCACCGGGATCGTCAGCCGGTGCGCGGTCTTGGCGGGCGCGCCCTTGCGGGAGATGTAGTCGAGCGTGCGGAAGTCCACGGACAGGTCGTCGCGGGTGAGCCTGGCCATCAGGTAGCCGCGCCGCTGGTCGATGTAGGAGATGTGCGGGTTCTCGGCCAAGGCCTCGGCGATCCAGGTCCGGTCCCGGTAGCCGTCGCCGTCGCTGGCGATCGACGAGGTGACCAGCTCCCTGGCGATGACCGGCGAGTCGGGGTCGTCGAAGTCGGTCTTGAGGTCGGCCTGGTGGTGCATGTGCGCGTCACCCGTCAGCACCACCGGGTTGGACGTGCCCGACAGCGACGACAGCAGCCTGGTCCGCTCGGGGGCGTAGCCGTCCCAGGAGTCCAGGTTCACCTCCCGTCCCGGGCCGACCTTGTAGTCGCGCTGGGCCATCAGGATCTGCTGGCCGAGCAGGTTCCACCTGGTGTCGGAGCCGCTCAGGCCGTCCTCCAGCCAGCGCCACTGGTCGGCGCCCAGCAGGGTGCGCCCGGTGTCCAGCCGGTCGTCGCAGCCGGCGCGCACGCCGTCCAGGCAGGCCTGGTCGTCGCGGAACTGGCGGGTGTCCAGCAGGTGGAAGCGGGCCAGCGACCCCCACGAGACGCGCCTGTTGATCCGCAGCACCGCGCCGCGCAGGCTGCCGCGGCGCAGCGGCATGTTCTCGTAGTACGCGCGGAACGCGTCGGCCCTGCGCTCGGCGAAGCCGGGCGCGCCGGTGCTGGACACCGAGCCGGCCCAGTTGTTCTCCACCTCGTGGTCGTCGAAGGCCACCAGCCACGGCGCCACCGCGTGGGCGTGCTGAAGGTCGTGGTCGCTCTTGTACTGCGCGTGCCGCAGCCGGTAGTCGGCGAGCGTGGCGCACTTGCCGGGGGTGTGCGTGCGCACCCGCCCGGCCAGGGCCGTGTAGCCGCTGGGGCCGTACTCGTACATGTAGTCGCCGAGGAAGACGACCAGGTCGGGCTCCTGCTCGGCCAGGCGGCGGTAGGCGGTGTAGTAGCCGTGCTCGTAGTGGGCGCACGCGGCGACGGCGAACGTGAGCGGCTGCTCGCCGGTCGGCGTGGTCCTGGTGCGGCCCTCGGGCGAGAGCCTGCCCTCGCTCTTGAAACGGTAGAAGTAGTCGCGCCCCGGTTCCAGGGCGGTCAGCTCGACGTGGACGCTGTGGGCGTCGCGTGACCTGGCGGTGGCCGTGCCGGACCTGACGATGGACGAGAAGCGCTCGTCGGTGGCGACCTGCCACTCGACGTCGAGGTCGCGGCCGGGCATGCCGCCGCGGCCGTCCGGGGAGAGGGGGTCGGCGGCGAGGCGGGTCCACAGGACGAACCCGTCGGCCGACGGGTCGCCGGAGGCGACGCCGAGTGTGAACGGGTCGGCTCTGAGAGTCCTGCTCGCGGATGTGGGGAGGGTCTGCGAGGCCGGGAGGAAGAGGCTCGCGGTCGCCGCTGTGAGGAAGGATCTGCGGTCCACGCTCCAGGTATGTCCAGCTCCGCTGACACCGCTATGACAGCGGAGTCAAGCGAAGATGAACAGCATCGGTCGTCCTGCGATGTCCGGCTCCAGGTCCGGCTCCAGGTCCGGTTCCAGATCCGGCTCCGGCGGGTCCGGCAGGTCAGCGGAGGGTTTCGCGGAGGGCGTCAGCGGTGGTGAAGTGGACGCCGGTCATGCCCGCGCGGCGCGCCCCCTCGACGTTCTCCGGACGGTCGTCGATGAAGACGATCTCGGCCGGGTCGGCGGCGAGCTCCTCTGCCAGGTGGTCGAAGATCTCCTTGTCCGGCTTCACCATGCCCATCCGCCCGCTGTAGTAGCGCCGGTCGATGGCCGCGATCCAGGGCAGCTCGTCCAGGCCGTCGGCCACGCAGGCCGGGGCGTTGGACAGCAGGGCCACGTCGCCGCCCTGGTCGAGCAGCTCGCGCAGGAAGGAGAGCGTGCCCTCGTCGGGGTGGGCCCAGCTCGCGACGTCCATGGAGATCAGCTGGTCGAGCTCGGCGGAGGTTACCTGCCTGCCGGTCACGGCCGACCAGTAGCCCTCAGGGGTGAGCGTGGCGCGGTCGAAGTCGAGGCGGTGCTCCCAGTAGCGGCGGCTGAACACCGCGGGGTCGGCGCGCACCATCCGCGCCATCTCCCCGGCCTCGGACTCGGGCTGCGGAAGGGACAGGACGTTGCCGTAGTCGAAGACAATCCACATCATCGAACTCCTTGGGAGTGGAGACTCCCGCCTTCAGACGGGGCTGAAGGCGGCATAGTGCCGCACGTTTGAGTCGAACCTGTGTACGAGTCCTTACTGAGCGTAGTAGCTTGTGCACGTGACGCAGTTGGTCAAGCGAGCGTTCAAGTACCGCTTCTATCCGACCCCCGAGCAGGCGTGATTATCTGCACCAGGTCAGCACACGGCTTGTTCGCGAGAACCAAGTGATCGCCGTAGAAGACCTGACCGTCCGCAACCTCGTCAAGAACCACCGCCTGGCCCGAGCCATCTGCGACGCGTCGTGGCGGGAGCTGCGCTCGATGCTGGAGTACAAAGCGGCCTGGTACGGGCGCGACCTGGTGGTCGTGGATCGCTGGTTCCCCTCCTCCAAGCTGTGCTCGGCATGCGGCACTCTGCAGGACAAGATGCCGCTGAACGTCCGGACCTGGGAATGCGCCTGCGGCGCCTCTCACGACCGGGACGTCAACGCCGCGAAGAACATCCTCGCCGCCGGGCTGGCGGAGAGGTGAAACGCCTGTGGAGCTGATGTAAGACCTCAACGGGAGAGCACCTCCTCGGCGGGCGATCGGCGGTGAAGCAGGAAACCTCACGGGCGACCGTGGGAGTCCTCATCGTTCATGATGGGGACGAGGTCAAGTCAGGAATGGTCGCAGATGGGGGTCGAGCGCCGGGCAGCCCAGGTACTTCTCGGCGGTGTGGAAGTCGATCCAGTCGAGGTTGACCAGCTCTTCGACGTCCACGCCGGCGAAGCTGCCCCGCAGGTTGGGCGGGATGGCGGCGATGTCGTCCTTGTCGGCGATGTTCACCCAGCGCTTCACGCCCTTCGGGCGCTCCCCGCGACCGTTGATCGGGGCGGGCAGGAGGCGCTCGAAGATCACGTTGCGCATGCCGAGCGGGCTGCCGAGCGTGAGGAGCAGGTCGACCTCGAGGTCGGGGTGGGCCCAGAGCGCCTCGTAGGTGACGACGCTGCCGAGGGAGTGGGCGATCACCACCTTGGGACGGTTCTTCCGGATGACGTCGGCGACGATCTGCCGGGAGCTCTCCCGCTTGACCGGGTCGGTGAGGTAGGCGGCGACCTCCGGCGCGAAGAGCTTCGCGAACGCCGCGGACCTGGTGTCGAGCCGGGCGAGCAGCCATCCCGTGAAGGTTCTGAGCGCCCCGGTGAGGTGCTCGCCGAGGCCCGACTGCTTGGCCCAGCCCATCAGCACCTGCTGGGCGGAGGTGTTCATGGCGGCGAACGCCTGCGGCCCGTCGGAGGGCTCGCCGTCGTGCAGGAGGTGGGAGAAGTACGCCACCTCGCTGAAGTACGTGCGGGCCTCGCCGCCGAGGGCCGCCTGCAGGTAGCGGTCCCACTTGAGGCGCATGGCCTCGGCCGCCCCCTCCGCCGAGCTCCCCGCCTCGACGTAGTAGTTGTACTTGCCGATCCCGTGCACGCCGACGATGCCCGTCACTGCGCCTCCCGCCTGACCCCGTAGCCTTTCGCGATACCTTTCGCGATAGTGGCATACGACGCTTACGCCTGACCGTCAACCTGGTTCGCGGGGAAGACGATGCCACGGAAATGCACTTGCTATCCGCATATATCAGCCAGATACGGTGACATTCGCTTACGAGGACGTGAAGGAGCACACCGCCATGCCAGGCCCGCTGGTCGTCAACGACTCGGTCGTCATTCCCGACGCCGAACTGGTCTGGCGTTTCTCGCGCTCCTCCGGCCCCGGCGGGCAGGGGGTCAACACCACTGACAGCCGGGTGGAGCTCTCCTTCGACGTCTCGTCCAGCACCGCCCTGCCGGCGGCGCTGAAGGCGCGCGCCCTGGATCGCCTGGGCTCCCCCGTCATCACGATCGCCGCCTCGGAGCATCGCTCCCAGCTACGCAACCGGGAGGCCGCCGAGCAGCGCCTCGCGCAGCGGCTGCGCGAGGCCATCGCGCCCCCGCCGAAGCGCCGCCGCCCCACCAAGCCCAGCCGGGGCGCCGTGGAGCGCCGCATCGCCGCCAAGAAGCAGCGCTCCGACCTGAAACGCCAGCGCCGCGCTCCCTGAGCGCGCGAGGCGCACACCGGCCCCGGATGCGTCGCCGAAAGCCCGGCACGCGCTCAGAGCGACAGGGCGGGCTCTCGCGCCAGGGCGCGGGCCCTGACGGGCGGCGGCCGCCTGACGGGGGCGGGGCAGAGCTGGCCGATGACCTCCCGTACCTGGTCGAGCAGGCCGCGATGCAGCAGGCTGCCCCTGTCGTCGAAGTACGGCCCGGACGGCGTGACCACCAGCTCGGAGCCGACGACCACCGCTCCCGCGGCCGTGAACTCCTTGACCAGCTCCGTCTGCGCCCACATCGCGCCGCAGGCCCGCGCGCTCGCGCAGACCACCGCCACGTGCCTGCCCGCCAGCGCCCGGTCCGCGCGCAGCCAGTTCAGCGCGTGATACAGCTCGGCGGGCAGCAGGCAGTACTCGGGCGCCGTCACCAGCACCGCGTCGGACTCGTCCAGCGTCTTGCGCAGCTCGCCCACCGGCCCGGGAACGGGCCCGGAGGTGAACGGCGGGATGTCGCCGAGGCCCTGCCAGCTCTCGAACTCGGCCCAGGCGGGCAGCTCGCGCGCCGCCGCCTCCAGCAGGCGGTTGTTGAAGGACCCCGCGTGGAAGCCGGCGGCGATCCCGATGACTCTCACCCTCGCCTCCCAGGGTCTCGGTGCCGGTAGCGAAGACCTTCCCGACGGCCGCGTCCGTGAAGACCAGTGCCCGGTCAAGGGTCATCGTTTGTCGGTCAAGGTGGGTCATGAGGTGATGAGGCACACGCGCGTAGGTTTGTCCTGATTGAGGGTGTCGCGTCTCGGTCTGGACATGATGAGCCACGGCTGTTCCTGCCTGAGGAGGCGGCGGAGCCGATCGTGCGCCGTGCCGTCGAGGGCGGGGTACCGCTGGGACGCCGAGACCCCGATCGAGGAGAGCATGACGGCGCTGGACGACGCCCTCGCCGCCCTCGACCTGAGCCTGGACGCGGAGGAGGTGGCCAGGCTGGAGGCTCCCTACACGCCGCGGTCGCCGTCCGGGTACGCGTGGTGATCCCCCGGGCGGCGGAAGACGAGCACGAGCACGCGCAGCACCAGGATCGAGGCGATCACCAGCAGGTTGTAGCCGAGCAGCTGGAACAGGCTGACCGAGCCCTTGATCACCTCGGGCCCGCCGTCGGTGCCGAGCAGCAGGACCGCCATCAGCCCCGCCGTCGCGCCGAGCACCGTGAGCAGCACCTGGTGCAGCAGGCCGGTCAGGAAGCGGCGGTCGCGCTCGTCGGCCAGGAGCCGGACGTTCAGCGTGAAGCGCCCGTGCTCGGCGGCGCTGGCGATGCGCTCGACGCGGCGCGGCAGGCGGCGCAGCATCGGCAGCAGCGCCGCCAGCTCGGTGACGGCGGCCTCCTTGACGCTGTCGACGTCGAGCTGCTCGGTCAGATAGCGGGAGGCGAACGAGCGGGCCTCGCCGATGAGGTTGAACCCGGGCGAGAGCCTGACGAGGGTGCCCTCCAGAGTGGCGAGCGCCCGGAAGACGGCGGCGACCTCGGGCGGGATCGACAACCCGTACTGTGAGACGATCTTGAACAGGTCGGTGAACATGGCGACGCTGTCGGTGCCGGGCGCCAGGTGCTTGGCCATGAACTGGCCGAGCGCCCGTTCCAGGGCGGCCTCTTCAATGTCCTCGGGGCGTGGCACGACCTCCAGCAGCGCGTCGGTCACGCCGAGCGGGTCCTGGCGGTTCATGGCCAGCAGGAAGCGCTGCAGGGCGGAGCGGACGGAGGCGTCGAGCCTGCCGACGGAGCCGAAGTCGAGCAGGCCGAGCGTCCCGTCGTCGAGCAGCATCAGGTTGCCCGGGTGCGGGTCGGCGTGGAAGACGCCCTCGACGAGGATCTGCCTGAGCAGGCAGTCGAGCAGGTCGCGGGCGAGCGTGTGGCCCCGCTCCGGGCCGGCGGCCGTGACCGGCCCGCCCGACAGGCGCTGCATGACCAGGACCCGCTCGGTGCACATGGCGCTCACCGGCGCGGGGTAGGTGACGTTGCCGCCGTTGGACGCGGCGACGGCCGCCATGTTGCCCGCCTCGACGCGGAAGTCGAGCTCCTCGCGGATCGCGACGGCGAACCCCTCGGCCAGGTCGCGCAGGCCGAGGGAGCGCCCCCAGCGGGTGCGGGTCTCCAGCGTGCCGGCCAGCCGCCTGACGATGTCGAGGTCTCGGGCGACGACCTGGCCGATGTCCGGGCGCCGCACCTTGACCACGACGCTCTCACCGCTGTGCAGGCGGGCGGTGTGGGCCTGCCCGACCGACGCGGCGGCCAGCGGCTTCCTGTCGAACGCGGCGAACACGTCCTCGACCGGGCCGCCCAGCTCGGCGACCAGGACCGGTTCGATCTGCTCCCACGGCGCGGGCGAGACCTGGTCCTGGAGCTTGCCGAGCTCCTCCACGAACTCGGGCGGCAGCAGGTCACGCCTGGTGGACAGCACCTGGCCGAGCTTGACGAAGGTGACGCCACCGTCGTCGAGGGCCTCGCGCAGCGAGCGGGCCAGCCGCGCCCTGCCGGAACGGTCGCCGAGCGAGCCGCCCCGGCCCCGCAGGTAGGGGCCGAGGCCGTGCCTGAAGGCGATCCTGGTGATCTGCGAGTAGCGCCTGCCCCGCGACAGGCGCCCGCGCAGGGACCTGAGGAACTCCAGCGGGCCGGGGATCGACCCCGGCGGCACCAGCGCCTCGGCGAGCACCAGGACCACCATGGGGATGAGCACCACGCACATGACCGCGAGGAGCACCAGCGCCAGGGCGCCGATGACGCTGTCGCCCTCCTGGAGCCCCTCGGGCCCGAACGAGGAGAAGATCGGCTCCAGCACCGGCCGCGACAGCGAGAGGGCGACCAGTGCCGCGAGGGACGTGCGGATCACGCCGAGCCTGACCCCGAGCAGCCGCTGGGCCACCACCGCCAGCCCGGCGATCGTTAGCAGGACGGTGACGGAGAAGACCAGCGTGAGGGGGAAGCTCATGAGGCTCGATCATCCCATGGCGGTACGCGCCCTGCGCTCCTCCCTGCGGGCCACGAACCTGGCGGCCGTGGTCTCGGTCTTGGCCAGGAACGCGGCCAGCTCCTCGCGGGCCTGCTCGCCCTGGGCGTCCAGGCCGGTCTTGTCGAAGACCGCCCACTGGCGCAGCACCGGCATGAGCACGTCGTCGAGGTGCAGCCGCAGGTCGTAGATGCCCTCGTTGGCGATGATCATCGCCTTGCGGGTGAAGCCCTCGATGCCGGAGCCCGGCATCTGGAAGGTGGTGACGACGTCGGTCACGGCCCGCATGGTCTGGTTCGGGTCCAGCTCGAAGGCGGCCTTGAGCAGGTTGCGGTAGAAGAGCATGTGCAGGTTCTCGTCGGCGGCGATCCTGGCCAGCAGCCGCTCGCAGCCCTCGTCGCCGGAGGCCCTGCCGGTGTTGCGGTGCGCGATGCGGGTCGCCAGCTCCTGGAAGGAGACGTAGGCGAGCTGCTGGAGCATGGTGCCGTACTCGGTGGCGAAGCCGCTCTCCATGTGGACCATGCGGGCGCGCTCCAGCGCGACGGGGTCGACGGCGCGGGTCACGGTGAGGTAGTCGCGGATGGCGGTGCCGTGCCGGCCCTCCTCGGCGGTCCAGCGGTGCACCCAGGTGCCCCAGGCGCCGTCGCGGCCGAAGGTGGTGGCGATCTCGTGGTGGTAGCTGGGGAGGTTGTCCTCCGTCAGCAGGTTGACGATGAGGGAGATGCGGGCGGCCTCCGGGATCTTGGAGTCGCTCTCCTGCCAGGCCTCGCCCCCGTAGACGCCGTCGAAGTCACGGCCTTCGCTCCACGGGACGTACTCGTGCGGGAACCACTCCTTGGCCATCTTGTGATGGCGATCGAGCTCCCCGGCGACCACGGGCTCCAGCTCGTGCAGCAGTTCCGTCTGAGTCATCGCCATGAAAGTTCGTCTCCCTGTCTGGTTACGGTACCGTAGGTTAGGCTACCGGAAGGACATACCGGTCAATTAGGGTGCCCGTATGCGCCCCAGTGTCCGCGGTGTCCTGCTCGATCACGACGACCGTCTGATGATCTTCCGCCGTACCGTGCCAGGCCGGGAGGTCTACTGGTCGGTGCCGGGGGGCCACGTGGAGCCGGAGGACGCCAGCCTGGAGCACACCCTGCGCAGGGAGTTGCTGGAGGAACTGGGCGCCACCGTGTCGAGCGTGACACCGCTGACCACGCTCAGCTACCCATGGGAGGGCGGGCTCAAAACCCAGCACCTCTACGGCTGCCGCCTGGTGGAACTCGATCCGGCGCGGCGTCACGGCCCCGAGTTCGAGGACCCGTCGCGGGGCGGGTACGAGGTGGTGCGGCTGCCGCTCGCGGAGTCGGAGATCACCTCGCGGCACGTCGTCCCGGAGGCCGTGGCCGCCTACCTCTCGCGCCACATCACGGCGCTCCCTCAGCTGATCGACGGACCCTCTCACGACACCGTGGAGCGCTCTCTCAGCTGATCGACGGAGCCTCTCACGGCGCCTCAGAGCGCTCCTCCCCAGGTAGATGCGGGCCATGGGGCTCACCCTGCCATCGCTACCTGCCGGCGCCTGTCAGGTTCAGATCATGTCGATGAGGTCGGCCACCGAGTCGACCACCAGCGACGGCCGGTAGGGGAAGCGGTCGATCTGGGCCTTCTGGGTGACGCCGGTGAGCACCAGGATGGTGAACAGCCCGGCCTCCATGCCGCACACGACGTCGGTGTCCATCCGGTCGCCGATCATCGCGGTGGTCTCGCTGTGGCCCTCGATGGAGTTGAGGGCGCTGCGCATCATGCGGGGGTTGGGCTTGCCGACGAAGTAGGGGGCGACGCCGGTCGCCTTGGTGATCAAGGCGGCGACCGCGCCGCACGCGGGCAGCGAGCCCTCGGTGGACGGGCCGACCGGGTCCGGGTTGGTCGCGATGAAGCGGGCGCCACCCTCGATGAGGCGGATCGCCCGGGTGATCTGGGTGAAGCTGTAGGTGCGGGTCTCGCCGAGCACCACGTAGTCGGGGTCGAGGTCGGTGAGCACGTACCCGACCTCGTGCAGCGCCGTGGTCAGCCCGGCCTCGCCGATGACGTAGGCGGAGCCGCCGGGGCGCTGGTCGTGGAGGAACTCCGCGGTGGCCAGGGCGGAGGTCCAGATCGACTCGGCGGGCACGTCGAGCCCGGCCGCGTGCAGCCGGACCGACAGGTCGCGCTGGGTATAGATGGAGTTGTTCGTCAGGACCCTGAACGGCTTGCCGGACTCGCTGAGCCGTTTGATGAACTCGTCGGCGCCGGGCACCGGACGCCCCTCGTGCACCAGGACGCCGTCCATGTCGGAGAGCCAGGAGTCGATCCGCTTACGCTCGGTCACGCGGCCATGCTACCGAGAGCGGCTCATCGACTTCCTGTCCGGGATGTGAAGAATGGCTTTCATGTCGTTCACTGACTCCGCCCAGGACATGCGGGACGAACTCGTCCGCCTCCGCCACTCCCTGCACGCCACCCCGGAGCTCGGACTCACCCTGCCACGTACCCAGGAGAAGGTCCTGGCGGCGCTCGACGGGCTGCCTCTGGAGATCACCACCGGCACGAACCTCAGCTCGGTCACCGCCGTCCTGAGGGGCGGCCGGCCGGGGCCCGCGGTGCTCCTGCGCGGCGACATGGACGCGCTGCCCGTGACCGAACGCAACGACCTGCCCTACATCTCGCAGATCGACGGCCAGATGCACGCCTGCGGCCACGACCTGCACACCGCCATGCTGGCGGGGTCGGCGCACCTGCTCAGCGCGCGGCGCGAGGAGCTCGCCGGAGACGTGATCTTCATGTTCCAGCCCGGCGAGGAGGGGCACGAGGGCGCCAGGCACATGATCGAGGAGGGGGTGCTCGACGCGGCGGGTGAGCGCCCGGTGGCCGCGTACGGCATGCACGTGATCTCGTCGTACCTGCCGTCGGGGCTGTTCGCCTCGCGGCCGGGGCCGGTGATGGCGGCGGCGGACGTGTTCAGGGTGACCGTCAAGGGCCGTGGCGGCCACGGCTCCAGCCCGCACCGGGCGCTGGACCCGATCCAGGCCGGGTGCGAGATGGTGACGGCGCTGCAGTCGATGGTGACCCGCTCGTTCGACGTCTTCGACCCGGTGGTGGTGACCGTCGGCTCCTTCCACGGCGGGACGGTCGACAACGTGATCCCGGACGAGGCGCACTTCGAGGCGACGGTGCGCACGTTCAGCAAGGACACCCGGGCCGCGGTGATGCGCCGCCTGGTCGAGGTCGTCGAGGGCGTCGCCGCCGCGCACGGGCTCGCGGTGGAGGCGTCGTTCGGCATGGGCTACCCGGTGACGGTCAACGACCCCGCCGAGGCGGAGTTCGCGGGCAGGACCGCCGACGAGCTGTTCGGCCCCGGCCGGTTCTTCGTCGCCCCGCAGCCGATCATGGGGTCGGAGGACTTCTCGTTCGTGCTGGAGGAGGTGCCGGGGGCGTTCCTCTTCCTGGGCGCCTGCCCGCCCGACCGCGACCCGGCCACCGCGCCGTACAACCACTCCCCCGAGGCGGTCTTCGACGACTCGGTCCTCCCTGACGGCGCGGCGCTGTACGCCGCTCTCGCCTTCTCCCGGCTGGCGTCCGCCTGAGGATCCGCCCGGAGATCGGCCGCGCCCGGTTGGGAGAGCGCCTGACAGGGCACGGGGATCTCAGTGCTCGGCGGACGAAGGAGGCGGGTCTGATGCGGGCTTGGGTGGTGGAGAGCCCCGGGCCGGCGGCGACCTGGCCGCTCACCCTGGTCGAACGGCCGGTGCCCGCGCCCGGCCCCGGCGAGGTGCTCGTCCGGGTCGAGGCGTGCGGCGTCTGCCGGACCGACCTGCACCTGGCCGAGGGCGACCTGCCGCCGCGGCGGCCCCTGACCTCGCCCGGCCACCAGGTGGTCGGGCGGGTCGTCGGGCGCGGCGACGGCGAGTCCTCCTGGCCCGCCGAGGGGGCGCGAGTGGGGGTCGCCTGGCTGCGGAGCACCTGCGGCGTCTGCCCTTACTGCCGCCGGGGGCTGGAGAACCTCTGCCCGTCCTCGACCTACACCGGATGGGACGCCGACGGCGGGTACGCCGAGTACCTCACGGCCCCCGCCGCGTACGTGTACGCGCTGCCCGACGATCCGCCCGCCGAGCACCTGGCGCCGCTGCTGTGCGCGGGGATCATCGGCTACCGGGCGCTGCTCCGGTCGGACCTGCCGAAAGGCGGGCGGCTGGGGATCTACGGGTTCGGCGCGTCGGCGCACCTGACGGCGCAGGCGGCCATCGCCCAGGGGGCCGTCGTGCACGTCGTGACCAGGTCACGGGCCGCCAGGGAGCTCGCCCTCGAACTGGGCGCCGCCTCCGCGTCCGACGACCGGCCGCCGGAGCCGCTGGACTCGGCGATCCTGTTCGCGCCGGTCGGGACGCTGGTGCCCGACGCGCTGGAAGCCCTCGACAGGGGCGGCACGCTGGCGGTCGCGGGCATCCATCTCACCGACATTCCCACCCTGAACTACGAGCGGGACCTGTTCCAGGAAAGGACGCTGCGCAGCGTCACCGCCAACACCAGGGCGGACGGTCGCGCGTACCTCCAGCAAGCTTTTACTTATCCCCCTGACGTGCACACGACCCCCTATCCCTTCGAGGATGCCGGGCGCGCACTTGCCGATTTGGCGAATGAGCAGGTCAGAGGGGCTGCTGTCCTTCTCATACAGTGAGGTGAGTCGCGTGGCGACGAGCGTCATCCAGGGCCCCTATGAAGGAAAGTTACATTACACTCACAACACCTGGAGATTATTGACGCAGGATTCGCGCGACCGTAGGGTCCGGACAACCCCAAGACCCTCAACAGGTCCGACATCCCCGGAGCGGTACATGAAGCGACTGGCAGCGGTAGTGGCGTTGCTGGGCCTTGCCACCGTCACAGCAGCATGCAGCGGTGGTTCCACCAAGACGTCCGGCTCGGGCGGTGGTGGCGGGCTCTTCACCACGATCGACGTGAACAGGCCGGGCATCGACGCGAGCGCCCCCGCCAATCCTTACAACCCGAAGGGCAACTCCTTCCTCGGGTACAACTCGATGAAGCTCGGCTTCGTCAAGAACCACCTGACGGACCCCAACCAGGCCTACCCCGGCATCGCGGCCAGCTGGGAGGTCGCACCCGACAACTCGTCGATCACCCTGCACCTGCAGCCGAACAACAAGTGGTCCGACGGGAAGCCGGTGACCGCCGAGGACGTCAAGCTGTCCATCGGCATCGCCTACACCCAGGGCAGCACCGCCTTCGCGATCACGCCGGGTGCGGCGGGCGCGGCGGCCGACGTGCAGGTCGTCGACGACCACACGGTCAAGGTCACCCAGGACATGAAGAACCCCAGCATGAAGTTCGCCCGCGGCGTGCTCGACACGATCGTGGTGCCGGCCGGCGTCTGGGGCAGCGTGCTCCCCGCCGACTTCTGGGACAAGCTCAAGGCCTCCAGGGGCGAGGGCCCCGACGCCGAGAAGGCGCGCGAGGTGATCACCGCCCTGGGCGAGAAGATCATCGCCTTCGCCCCGCCGAAGGACACCTCCGCCGGCCCGTTCACCCTTGAGCGGGTCAACCCGGGCGAGGCGCTGCTCGTCAAGAACAAGAACTTCTACAACGCCGCACAGGTCGCGCCCGACCAGGTGAAGTTCCTCAACTACACCGGTAACGAGCAGATCTGGAACTACCTGATCGCCGGCAAGCTCGACCAGGCCGGCTTCACCGCGGCCCCGACCGACGTGATGAACCGGATCAAGCAGGCTGCCGGCAGCCAGCTCATCAAGGGTTTCTCCCCGGTCTCGGTCGGCATGGCGTTCAACCAGAGCAAGAAGCCCTACGACAACGTGCACGTGCGCAGGGGCCTGGCCTACCTGATCGACCGCGACCAGGTGACCAAGGTTGCCTCGCCCGAGGGCGGCACGCCGGCGGTGACGACGTCCGGCATCCACCAGAAGCCCGCGCAGGAGTGGCTCGGCTCGGAGCTGAGCGCCCTGGAGCCGTACAAGTACGACGTGGCCAAGGCCGAGGCGGAGTTCAAGGCCGCCGGCCTGCAGAAGAAGGACGGCAAGTGGGCGCTGGCCGACGGCTCGCCGTGGAAGGTCTCCATGCACGCCCCGGCCGGTTTCTCCGACTGGATCTCCGCTGAGGAGAACATCAAGGGCCAGCTCACCGAGAACGGCGTCGACGCGGAGGTCGTCACGACCGCCGACTACCCGCTGTACCTCGAGGAGATCGCCGCCGGCAAGTACGACGTCGGCTTCTGGCTGCTGGCTCTCGGCCCCGCGCCGTACGACATCTACCAGCGCCTCTTCGGCGCCTCCAACGGCTGGACCAACGTCGCGGGCAAGATCGCGCACGCTGCTCCCGGCAAGGGCGGCAACTGGATGGGCAGCAAGGAGACGATCGACGTCGACGGCGTCGGCAAGGTCAACCCCGGTGAGCTGACCGGCAAGCTGAACGCCGCCTCGGCGGACCAGGCCAAGCCGATCATGCTGCAGCTGGCCAAGGCGGCCAACCAGGACCTGCCGGCCATCCAGCTCTGGGACTACGTGAACACCCAGTTCACCAACACGAGCCGCTTCAGCGGCTGGCCCGAGCAGGACAGCGACGTCCTGCGCCTTCCTGCCGGAGTCTGGATTCAGCTCGGCATGGTGAAGAAGAAGCAGTAGCACATGACGGTTATCGCACGGCGACTCGCGGGCCACGTGGCCCGCGGGATCGTCATGATTCTCGTGGTCGCCACGATCAGTTTCTTCATCATCAGGAGCATTCCCGGCGACCCCGTCGCCGCGAAGTTCCAGAAGCTGGTCGAGCAGGGCATGTCACCCGAAGCGGCCGAGCGGGCTACAGCCGTCATGTACGGCTTCCTGCCCAAGGGCACGCTGTGGCAGCAGTACGTCGACTACATGTCGGGCCTGGCCCGCTTCGACCTCGGCGTGTCAGTCACCAACCCGGGCACCCCGGTGACCACGGTGCTCGGCGAGGCGGCCAAGTGGACCGTTCTACCGGTGCTCGCGGGCACGCTGCTGAGCTTCCTGGTCGGCATCGTGCTGGGCGTCTACGCCGCCATCAAGCGCTCGGGCAAGCTCGGCGACGTGCTCGCCATCTCCGGCTCGCTGCTGCACGGCGTGCCGCAGTACGTGCTGGCGCTGCTGATGGGCGCGATCTTCACCACGCTGATCCCGATCCTGCCCGAGGGCGGCACCGCGGACATCCTGTTCGAGCCCGGCTTCAACGCCGGCTACATCGGCTCGCTGATCGAGCACGCCACACTGCCGGTCGTCACGTACGCGCTGGCCAGCTACGGCGGCTGGATCCTGGCCATGAAGTCGAGCGTGGTCACGGTGCTCGGCGACGACTTCATCCTGGCCTCCGAGCTGCGGGGGATGAAACGGTCGATCATCTTCAGGTACATCGCGCGCAACGCGATCCTGCCGCTCTTCACGATCCTCGCGCTCTCGCTCGGCCTGCTGTTCGGCGGCGCGATCTTCATCGAGCGGATCTTCAACTATCCGGGGCTCGGGTTCCTGCTCATCGACAGCATCAGCAACCGCGACTACGCCCTGATGGGCGGCGCGTTCCTGCTGATCACGCTGGCGATCATCGTGGCGAACATCCTGGCCGACCTGTTCTACACGGTGATCGACCCGCGGGTGCGCTCCGGTGAGGAGGTTTCGTCATGAGCAGCGTCGTCCTGGAAGGCGCCAGCACGGCGGCGACCATGCGCCGCAACTTCTGGCGCGGCGTCTGGCGGGTGATGAGGCGCAAGCCGAGCCGCCTGGTCGGCGCGGTCATCGTGGTCGGCTTCGCGTTCATGGGCCTGTTCGGGCCGATGTTCTACCCCGCGATGCTGCCCCGCGACCCGGCGGGCATCTACGCGCCGATCAGCGCCGAGCACTGGTTCGGCACCGACGGCCAGGGCCGTGACGTGCTGGCGCTGGTCGTCACCGGCTCCCGCTACGTGCTGCTGAGCGCGCTGGTGACCGCGGTCATCACGGTCGTGTTCGGCACCGGGATCGGGCTGTTCTCCGGCTTCAAGCGGGGCCGCTGGGACACCGTGCTCATGCGGGTCACCGACATGAAGCTCACCATCCCCGGGCTGCCGCTGCTGCTGGTCCTGTCAACGGTCTGGAAGTTCGGCAGCGCCGTCGAGATGGGCCTGCTGCTCGGGCTCCTCGGTTGGGGCGGCGTCGCGCGGGCCGTCCGGTCGCAGACGCTGTCGCTGCGCGAGCGCGGCTTCATCGAGGCGGCCCGCGGGCTCGGGCTCTCCACGAGGCACATCGTGGGCAAGGAGCTGCTGCCGAGCATGGCGCCCTACATCGCGATGAACATGCTCATCGCGGTCACCGGCGCCGTCTACGCGCAGGTCGGACTGTTCTTCCTGGGTGTCCTGCCGTACGAGGCGGACAACTGGGGCGTGATGCTCAACCTGGCCGTGTTCGGCGGCGGCGCGATGACCACCACCGCGGCCCTGCCGTACATGCTGGCGCCGCTGCTGGCGATCCTGCTGCTCACGCTCGGGATCGTGCTGGTGGTCGACGCCATGGACGAGATCTTCAACCCCAGGCTGCGTGAGGAGTGAAAGTGGCACAGCAGGCAAGCCAGCAGGTCCCCCAGCGGGCGGCTGGGCAGGCGCCGGGAGTGCGCATCGACAGCCTCACGGTCGTCTACAAGACGCCCGCGGGCGAGTTGCCCGCCGTCAGGAACGTCAGCCTGACGCTGGAACCCGGCACGATCACCGGCATCGTCGGCGAGTCGGGCTCCGGCAAGTCCACGCTCGCGCTGTCGCTGCTGAACGCGGTCCAGCCGCCCGGCAGGATCTCGGCGGGCAGCGTGGAGATCGACGGGCTCGGCGACGTCGTGACGTTCGAGGGTGAGAAGCTCCGCAAGGCCAGGGGGGCGCACGTCGGGTACGTGTTCCAAGCGGCGCAGAACTCCCTCAACCCGCTCAAGACGGTCGGCAAGCAGCTGCTCGACCTCGGCCGCTCGCACGGGGTCGAGGACCTGCGCGGGCTGGTGCGCGAGGCCAGGGAGCTGCTGGGCCGGATGGGCCTCGACGGCGCCAGGGTGCTCGACTCGCACCAGCACGAGCTGTCCGGCGGCATGCGCCAGCGGGTCGGCATCATGCTGGCCCTGGTGCTCAACGCGCACCTGGTCGTGCTGGACGAGCCGACCACCGCGCTCGACATGATCACGCAGGCGAACATCCTGAAGATCGTCCGCGAGGTGCACGCCGAGCGCGGGCTCACCACGCTGGTCATCACGCACGACATCGGCGTGGTCGCCGAGGTCGCCGACAGGCTCGCGGTCATGTACGGCGGACGCCTGGTCGAGCAGGGCCCCACCAGGGAGGTGCTCGGCGCGCCCAAGCACCCGTACACCAGGGGCCTGATCAACGCCATCCCCCGGCTCGTCGGCGACATCGACGAGGCGCGGGCGCTGCCCGGCCGCCCGCCGACGCTGGCGACCGTGCCGAAGCTGGGCTGCGTGTTCCGGGAGCGGTGCGCGGTGCGGATGGACGTCTGTGACACCGACGACCCTGAGGCCGTCGCCCACGGATCGAGGATCGTCGCCTGCCATGCGGTGACCGTGAAGGAGCACGCGTGATTACGGGGAAGGGCATCACCAAGACCTTCAAGCAGCGGGGCAACGTCCTCGGCGGGCGGGAGGTGCATGCCCTGCGCGGCGTGGACTTCTCCATCGCCAAGGGCGGGTCGGCGTCGTTCATCGGCGAGTCCGGCTGCGGGAAGACCACGCTCGGGCGGATCATCGCGGGGCTGGAGTCGTACGACGGGGGCGAGGTCTCGATCGACGGGACCCCCATGTCGCCGCTCAAGCCCAAGCAGCGGCAGCCGCACTTCCGCAAGATCCAGATGATCCATCAGGACCCGTACTCGGCCCTGAACCCGACCAGGACCATCCACCAGACCCTGTACGCGCCGCTGGCCCTGCGGGCCGGGCAGACGGGGCGGTCGAAGGCGTGGATCGAGGAGCGGGCGGCCGAGGTGCTGTCGCTGGTCGGCCTGGACCCGGGCACGGTGCTCGCGCGCTACCCGCACCAGCTGTCCGGCGGCATGCGCCAGCGCGTGGTGATCGCCCGCGCGCTGACCGTGGACCCGGAGATGCTCGTCGCCGACGAGGCCGTCTCCATGATCGACGTGTCGCTGCGGCTCGGCATCCTGGCCCTGCTGAAGGACCTGCGGGAGCGGCTCGGCGTGAGCGTCCTGTTCATCACGCACGACGTGGCGACGGCGCGGTACATCGGCGACGACGGCGAGCTGTACGTCATCTACCGGGGGCAGGTCGTGGAGCGCGGCCCTGTCGACACGGTCATCGCCGACCCGGTGCATCCGTACACGCAGTCGCTGCTGTCGGCCATCCCGGTGCTGCACGGGCTGGAGCAGCCCGGCGAGCAGCCGGTGGTGCCGGTGGAGTCGCTCAACGGGGCCCAGTCGGAGGAGGGCTGCCTGTTCGCGGGCCGCTGCCCGTTCCGTACCGACCGCTGCGAGTCCGAGCTGCCGCTCCTCGGGGTGACGGACGGGTTCCCGCAGGAGCACGCGTGCTTCCATCCCGAGCGCCGCAGCGTGATCGCCCGCCCGATGAGCGAGGTGTGACCCGTTGTCCGATGCCGGAGACGCGGTGAGCGGCAAGCTGCTCCTGGGGGCCGCGGAGGTGGCGCGAGCCGCGCTGGTGTACGACGCCGGCGAGGCCGCGGCGCTCGTCCGGAGGCTGGCCGAGCCGCCGCCCGACCGGCGGTGGACCGCCATCGGCGACGACGGAGGCGTGGTGATGGCGTCCGTCTCCACCCGGGACCCCGCGGTCGGGCACCTCGACCTGCTGGCGGTGCACCCGCGCGTGCAGGGGCGGGGACGCGGCAGGGAGCTGGTGCGCGCGGCCGAGGAGTGGCTGCGGATCGAGGGGGCCACGCAGGCCCGCTTCACCGGGAACCCGCCGTGCTACGCCTGGCCCGGCATCGACGTCCGTTACACGGCCGCCGCGTGCCTGGCCGAGAGCCTGGGGTACGAGCGGTACGACGTCGCCTGGAACATGACGGCCGACCTGTCCGTGGACCTGTCGGTCGACTCCGAGGTGGCGCGGCTCGCGCGAGCCGGGGTGGCCGTCCACGCGGCCGGCGAGAGCCGCGAGCGGGTCGTGGAGTTCGTCCGCGAGCAGTGGAACGACAGCTGGGCCTGGGAGGCCGCGAACGCCTCCGGGCTGCACTACGCCGAGCGCGAGGGCGAGATCCTGGGGTTCGCCGCGTGGGGCGCCCGGCCGGCGTGGTTCGGGCCGATGGGCACCGCCCCCACGGCGACGGGCCTGGGGGTCGGCAGGGTGCTTCTCAGACGGTGCCTGGCCGAGCAGCGCGCTGCCGGCCAGTCCGACGCCCAGATCGGCTGGGTGGGTCCGCTGCGGTTCTACTCGCGCGCCGTGGGCGCGCGAGCGGAACGCGTCTTCTGGCTCTACCGTCGCGACCTGGCGTGATGTCAGGCGTAGAGCAGTGGTCCTTCGGGGTGTGCGGGGTCGGGGCAGAGCTCGCGCGGGTCCTCTCCCGCGTCCAGGCACCTGGTGAGGGTGTCGGAGCCCCACAGGTGGTCCATGAACAGGTCGGAGCCCCGCCAGGTGAAGTGGTCCGGGTAGAGGACGCGGGCCACGTGCAGCATCGACAGGCCGGTCAGCACCGGCCTGAAGGCCGTCCTGTCGGACACGTGCAGCTGTACCCCCCTGACCGCGACGCCCGCGTGCTTGTGGAACGTGGGCGTGAACCAGGTGTCACGGAAGCGCACCCCCGGCAGCCCGAGCGCGTTGAGCTCGGACGCGAACCTGTCGTCCACGTACGGGGCGCCGACCAGCTCGAACGGGCGGGTGGTGCCCCGGCCCTCGGAGAAGTCGGTCCCCTCGAACAGCGCGGTTCCCGGGTAGACGGTCACGGTGTCGAGGGTCGGCATGTTGACCGACGGCATCACCCACGGCAGCCCGGTCTCCTCGAAGCCCATGTCGCGCCGCCAGCCGTCCATCGTGACGACGTGCAGGTCCAGGTCGAAGCCGAACAGCGTGGCGAGCTCCCCCGCGGTCCTGCCGTGCCGCACGGGCAGCGGGAACCTGCCGACGAAGCTGGCGAACGCCGGGTCGAGCATCGGCCCCTCCGTCACCAGGCCCCCCAGCGGGTTGGGACGGTCCAGGACCACGAACCGCACGCCGAGCCTGGACGCCGACGCCATCAGGTCGTACATGGTCCAGATGTAGGTGTAGAAGCGGGCGCCCACGTCGGCGATGTCGAAGACCAGCGTGTCCACGCCGGAACGCGCCACCACCTCGTCCAGCGCCGCCCCGTCGATCTTGTGGGTGTCGAAGACGGGCAGGCCCGTCCTGGGGTCCGTCGTGTCCCCCTCGCTGAAGTTCGCCTGCGCGGTTCCCCGCATGCCGTGTTCCGGGCCGAACAGGGCGGTCAGCGGTGCTCCCGCCGCGCTCAGCGCGTCGAGAGTGAGGGTCAGATCAGGCAGGACGCCAGTGGGATTGGTGATCAGGCCGAGACGGGCTCCTCCGGCGAGTGCGGGATCCGCGGCCAGCCGTTCAGCTCCGGTGCGTACGTATGACATGAACCCATTGTCTGAAAGATATTTACAAGAGAGAAGTAAAGGGTGGAAATTAGCGTCATGATCGATCCACTACGCGAGCTGTCCACCGAGCAGAGCGATCCTCGCTACAGCCAGATCGACCGGCTGCCCACCGAGCAGATCGCCCGACTGATGAACCAGGCCGACGCCGCGGTACCCGCCGCCGTCGCCGTAGTCATCCCGGCCATCTCCGCCGCGATCGACGCGATCGCCGAGCGCATGGCCTCGGGCGGGCGCCTGCTCTACGTCGGCGCGGGCACGTCCGGGCGGCTCGCCGTCCTCGACGCGTCCGAATGCCCGCCCACCTTCGGCACCGACCCCGAGCTGGTGCAGGGCGTCATCGCCGGCGGCCCGGACGCGCTGACCCGCTCCGTCGAGGGCGCAGAGGACGACGACGCCGCCGGCGCCGCCGCCATCGAGAACCTGGAGGTGGGAACGTTCGACTCGGTCGTGGGCGTGTCCGCCAGCGGGCGCGCGCCGTTCGTGCTCGGCGCCCTGGGCGAGGCCACCCGGCGGGGCGCGCTGACCGTCGGCCTGTCGTGCAACAACGACGCGCCGCTGTCGGCCGCCGCCGAGCACGCGATCGAGGTCGTCGTCGGGCCCGAGGTGGTCACCGGCTCGACGCGGCTCAAGGCGGGCACCGCGCAGAAGCTGGTGCTCAACATGATCTCCACGATCTCGATGGTCAGGCTCGGCCGCACGTACGGGAACCAGATGATCGAGATGTCGGCGATGAACAACAAGCTGGCCGGGCGGGCGGTCCGCATGGTCAGCGACATCACCGGCGCCGACCACGACACCGCCAACCAGGCGCTCGACGCGGCCGGCGGCCAGGCGAAGATCGCGGTGCTGATGATCCAGCACGGGCTCGACCCCGAAGGGGCGCGGGCGCTGCTGGAGTCGCACGGCGAGCGGCTCAGCGACGCGCTGAGCAACTGACCGATCGGCTCGCCCGCGCGGCCTGACCTGGGCGGCCAGCCCGAGCGATCCGACCGGACGGCCTGCCTGGGCAGATCGCCCGAGCGGCCCGACCGGACGGCCTGCCTGGGTGGCCTGACTGGGCGGCCTGACTGAGCTGGGCGGGTTACGGGGTTTCGTACGACTGACGGGGAGGACGGACGATGTCGGACCGGCTGGACGCGATCCTGACCGACGGGGTGCCGCGGGTGTGCTCCGCCGCGGTCGCGCTGATCGCCGTCAACGGCTCCGTGGTGGCCGCGTCGGCCACCGGCGAGCTGGTGCGGTACGCCGACGCCGAAGGCACCCTCGCGGAGGACCGGCCGCCCGTGCGCCGCGACTCCGTCTTCGACCTGGCGTCGATCAGCAAGCTGTTCACCACGTCCGCCATCCTGTCGCTGGTCGAACAGGGCCGCCTGGACCTCGACGAACCGGTGGCCACCTGGCTGCCGGGGCGTGACCCGCGCATCACGCTGCGGCGCCTGCTCACGCACACGGCGGGTCTCCAGCCGACCCGCCGCATCGACCTGGAACTGCCCGGCGCGGACCCGGCCACCCGGCTGGCGGCGATCACCGACACGCCGATCAACGCGCCGGTCGGCGGGCCGTACCTGTACTCGGACGTCGGGCTGGTGATGGCGGGCCACGTCGCGGAGGTGGCGGGCGAAGCGCCCCTGGACGAACTCGTCCACGCCCGCGTCACAAGCGTCCTGGGCCTGCCCGACACCGGCTACCGCCCGATGACCCGCGCCCTGCGGGAACCGGCCGACACCTCACACCGCAGCGCAGAGGAGCCGGCCGACCTGTCGCGGATCGCGGCCACCGAGTGGAAGGCGGAGCGTCCTGGCCCCGGGTGCGTTCGGGGGGACGTGCACGACGAGACGTGCTACGCGCTGGGCGGGGTTGCCGGGCACGCGGGCGTCTTCTCCACCGCCGACGACGTGCTCGCGTTCGGCGAGACGCTGCGGCTGGGCGGCGGGGTCATGCTGCGCCCGGGTACCGTCGCCGAGATGCTGCGCGACCAGGGGGCGGAGGGCGTGGCGTTCCGGCACGGGCTCGGCGTCCGGATCGGCGACCCCGGCATCGTGGGCCCCCTGACCGGGGCCTTCGGCCACTCGGGCTTCACCGGCACCTCGCTCGTGGTCGACCCGGCGCGCCGGCTGACCGTGGTGCTCCTGACCAACGCCGTCCACCCGGTACGGGGCCGCGACGGCATCCGCGCGCTGCGCCACGCGGTCGCGGCCGAGGCCCTGCGCCTCGCCGACCAGCCCTGACACCGGCACCCACACCGGAGCGGCGCCCAGCCGCCTCCCCCTGACAGCCCCCGACCGAGTCCCTGACAGCCCCCGACCGGGGACGCCCCCAGAGCCTCCTCCGCGCGGTGGGTGCGTCAGGCGGGGGCGAGGGCTTCCAGGGCCTCCTCCGCGCGGCGCATCGCGTCCTCGGGGTCCGCTGTGGCGATCTCCTCGTCGAAGTTGAGGTCGTGGAAGACGTCCGTCACGCCGTGAGCCTCCAGGGACGCCACGTCGGCTCTGATCTCCTCGTAGGAGCCCGTGAGGGGCCGCCGATCCGGGAGGCCGCCCTGACGGACCTGGGTGACGCCCCGGCAGACGAACCGGAGCGCGTCGGCGTCCCTGCCCGCCTCGCGGGCCGAGGACCTGATGAGGTCGATCCGGGGACCGATGCGCGACAGGTCCTCGCGGCTGGAGCTGACCCAGCCGTCGCCGAGCCGCCCGGCGCGGCGCAGCGCCACCTCGGCCGTGCCACCGAGCAGGATCGGCGGCGGCGCCGGGGACGGCTTGGGGTCCATGTGGGACGGCGGGACCCGGTAGAAACGCCCCTGGTGCTCCACCACGTCGTCCGTCCAGGACGTGCGCAGCACCTCCACGAACTCCTCACCCCGGCGCCCGCGCCCCTCGTAACCCACGCCCGCGGCCTCGAACTCCTCCACGAGCCAGCCGAGCCCGATCCCGGCCGTCAGCCTGCCGTCCGAGACCGTCTGGAGCGTGGCGAGCTGCTTGGCGAGCGGCACCGGCTGCACGAACGCGTTGATCACCGCGACGCCCAACCTGATCGTGCTCGTCACACCCGCCAGGTACGCGAGCGTCACCACCGGGTCGTGGACGCTGCGGTAGGTGGCGCCCATCGGGTGGCCGACCGGGTAGAGCAGCCGCTGGAACGTCCACAGCTCGTGGTAGCCCAGCCGCTCGGCCTTCGCGGCGATGACGCGCATGTTCTGCGGCGTGGCCCAGGGGCCTGACTGCGGCACGGCGAAACCGACTCTCATGCGCCCAAGTCTGACCGACGCGAATTCGCTCCAGCAAGGAGCCTGTGACCTGCGAAGAAGCACGAAGTGATAACTCTGTGTCATTAATTGACTCCAGACAGTTACTAGGGTGTGCTCGGGAGTGGAGGCGGGCCGGCCGCCTCGCACTCCCCATTGCAGGAGGACATCGTGCTCAAGAGCTCTGTCGCGAGGATCGCGGCGACCGCGCTGCTGGCCGCGGGCCTGCTGGCCACCGGAGCGGCCGGGGCCGACGCCGCTACCGCCCAGACCGAGGAGGGGGAGCTGATCCTCTTCAGCCCCACCGGGGAGGAGGAACTGGTCCCCGCCTCCCCCGGGGAGTGCGTGAACCTGGACTACCCCCTCTACGCCGACCGCGCCGACAACCAGACCTCCGACAACGTCGTGCTCTACATGTCTGGGGACTGCCAACGTGGGCGCACCACCATCCCGGCGAACGAGATGAAAGAGCTTAAGCCGGGCTTCAGGGTCATGTCGGTCCATTTCCAGCCGGCCGAGTAAGCCGAGGGCCCCGGAAAGCGCGGTGCGCGCCCCCTGTCCCAGGGGCCGGGGTCGCTCCCGTGAGGGCGCCCGGTAGCACTCGCCGTAAATCCAACGAACCTGTCTCCGACCTACACCGTCTCCACGGCAAGCCGGAGCGAGGCGAACTGGCCACCTTCAATGAAGAGCCAGGTCAGAGAAGGTTTCGTTGGATTTTCCGCGGCTGCTTGCACATTGCCGGCTGTCGGACGGGAGCGATCACGAGGCCACGCTGGGGCCCACCGACGAGGGCGAAGTACGCCGGGGCGGGCGCGGGCCGTTCGACGCCACGGCTCACAGAGGACGCGCCGCGAGAGACGTCCGCAGAGCGAGGGCCCAGTTCTCGTTCACCTCGTCGGCTTGCTTCCGGTGGGGCGACTTGGGTTGCCACCCTGGGGGTAGGGCAATCCGCAGTCGAGCGGCGATCCCTTCGACGACCGCGCCCGGATCGCCCACCAACTGCTCGTACGTGACCTCGTGCGGTGAGACTCCCTGAGAGCGGAACCAGGATTCCCATGCCTGGTTGTGTTGACGGACGGTCTCCAGCAGCTGGCGCATCTGATCGATGTTCTCGTGCGGCCGCCGCAACGCTTCGTCGCCCTGTTGCCAATAGCCCGTCTGTTCTGCCCGAGACCAAGAGACTGCCTGGGCGACCAGATCCTCGCGCCGTAGGTGGATCAACGTCAGCGGCCCGAGTGCGCGGTTCAGAGTCGCGATGTCCGTCTCGTCGCGGGACCCCCGGAGTCCGTCGTGACCCGCTCCAGCGAACCCCACATGATTCGGGCACCGAAGACGCCGTTCTCGGTCCTGGCTGCGTCGGAAACAGCCCCGACGAAGCCCCGGTAGTTGCGTGCCCTTGCGCCCTCGATTGGCACACCGAGGCGCTGAGCCCAGGTCGCTTCGTCCGGTTCACGAAAATAGGACTCGGGTCGGCCGAGTACTCCCGTTGAGCCCAGCAGGCTGCACAACAAGGTGCTTCCGGTCCGGGGGGTACCGCAGAGGATGTAGCCGGATCGCACTGCCATGGTCGGATGCTACGGCAATGGCGCACGGATTCAGTGATCATTACCGTCCTCGCCCGGTAAGTAACCTTGTGTCGACCGTCCGGCAGCTGTCGGGCGCCGGACGACGCGCACGCCAGGCGCGGCGCTGCATCTATCACACGCCGTCAGCTGGGAAAGGCTTACGTGGTGGTCGGCGGCTTGGAGATGACTCCGGATAGGTAGGCGGACTCCTCCAAGATCTGGGGGGTGATCTTGATGCCGGTGAGATGCTCGATCAGGACAAGCCCTGGTCCCCGGTAGAGCTCGTACTTGTCTTCCCCGTAGTCGTGGTCGATCTGCTTCATGGTCTCCACGAGTTCGTCGGGGATTTCCTCGGAGTAGCCCTCCTGGGCCCAGAAAGCGAACCTGGTCTCCCCGTCTTCTATCCAGCGGAAGTCCTCCAGCCCCTTGATGTCGAGGCGGTAGAGGGAGACCAGACGGGTGCCCTCCGACAGCGGCACGATGAAGTCGTCGTCGGCGCCGAGCCAGCTGTTGCACTGCGCGACGAACGCCCAGTCACCGACGGTCGTAACCGCGACGAACTCGGTCTCGTAGCCGTAGCGGGCGCCGACATCGAACGACTCATCGAGCGTCATCCGGGAGAAGTCTTCTGCCCGGCCACCCATCCGGGCTACGAGCTGCTCGGGTGTGAGCCCGCGAACGAAGATGAAGCTGTACGCCTCCGCGAGGCCGGAGTCGGCGAACCAGGCGTGGTCACCAGGGGGTGTGATCATGCAGCGATCATGGCAGAGCCCACTGACACAACCTGCCGAGGAATCGCTGATCCCAATCTCAGCCGCCAAACCCCATTGTCACCGGGCTCTAAGGTGGACGGTGACCGACGCGGGAGGCGGAGGCGCGCGCAGTACCGCGTCGGGCGCCGGGCGTCAGCCGCGGCCGCGCGCTGCGACCCGCGACAGCAGCGCCTGGCCGTCGTCGTCGAGCCAGGCAGCGAGGCGATGCCGCACCCAGCCGGGAATGTGACGCAGCTCGGCCACGCTCGACCACGTGTACGTCCAGGCGCTGTCGTCGGCGCGGACGTCCAGCGCGTGCAGCACGTCGGCCACCGTCCAGCCAGCAGCGCGAGCCGCAGGGGCGGCAAGATCATTCCGCGTGTATTCCGCGAGTGGCGGCACTCACGGGCCGCGACTTGCCCGCCCTGGCACACGCCAAAAGTTGAGCGGCTGGCGTTACCGCAGGTCTGGTCGGAGGTTTGGCCCGATCCGGCGATCGCGTCCGGCGGCATGCACCGCCCATACCGCCCCATAGTCTGTACGAGTGGGTCTGAAGGAGGAGCGAGCGGGTCCGGACGACGGCGTCGCAGGCGGGCGCACCCGCTTAGAAGGCGACCGCACGACCGTCACGGACGCGGGTCCCGATCTCGGCGGGGAGCCGGAGGGCGGGCGGTTGGCGCAGGAGCTCGCGGGCGTCGCGGATGCGTACGGCGGTAGCGGGCCGACCATGCTCCACCCCACCAGGACCGACGTGGTCGTGCTGCGCAGGGGCGAGGTGGTCGTGAAGGCGCACTCGCGCCGCGACGACGTGGAGTCGTTGCGGCCGCGGCTGCGCGCGGTGGCCTCCGCCGCGCTGAGCGGGGTGATGCTGGCCCCGCTGGAGCGCGAGGTGCTGAGCGTGGCGGGCCGCGCGGTCACCGTCTGGCCCGCCGGACGTCCGGTGGCCCACGACGATCCCGACGGCGCCCCGTGGGAGGCGGGGGCGAGGCTGCTGGCCCGGTTGCATGCCGTCCCGCTCACGCTGGTGCCCGCGTTACCCGCGGCCGGAGGGCCCGCGAGGGTGGCGCGCGCGGTGCGGCGGATGTCCGGTGACGGGCCCGTCGAGCGGCTCGTCCGCCGCGTGTTCGAGGAACTGCCCGGGCCTGAGCCGCTGCTGCCCGGCTTACTCACGCACGGCGACTGGCATCTGGGTCAGCTGGTCCACCGCGACCGCTGGCTGCTCATCGACGTCGACGACCTGGGTGTCGGCGATCCCGCCTGGGACCTGGCCAGGCCCGCCGCCTGGTTCGCCGCCGGGCTGCTCGACCCGGCCGTCTGGCGGCGGTTCCTGGGCGCCTACCTGGCGTCGGGCGGGCCCGCGCTGGGCGGCGACGACCCCTGGCAGCGGCTCGACCTGCCCGCCAGGGCGCTGACCGTGCAGCTGGCCGCCGTGGCCGTCGTCAACGCCGAGCGCGAAGGCCGGGAACTGGATGAGGTGGAACACGCGTTGATCGAGTCGTGCAACAGAATCGTCCGAGCGTGACAGGGGTCGCGCGCGGTAGGTTGCTCCTCAGAACCCGAGGCCAAGGAGACCGAGTAGATGCAGTGCCCCAAATGCCGCGGCCACATGCGGACATACGAGCGTAACGGGGTCCACATCGAGCAGTGCGACAACTGCCGTGGGATCTTCCTCGACTACGGCGAGCTCGAGACCCTCACCCAGATGGAGTCCTCGTGGCACGCCGCTCCCCCGCCTCCCCCGCCCGCGCACGGGCCGTCCTGGGGGGCGCCGCACGGCGGCCACGGCGGTCACTACGGCCACCACCGGCAGCGCAGCTGGGTCGGGATGCTCTTCTCGACGTGATCCGTCTCGACCTGATCCGGGTCGACCTGGTCTGCTGAGGGCCGCGCACCTGGGAGGTGCGCGGCCCTCGCCGTCAGCCGGGGAACTGCTCCGGGTCGACGTCCGAGGTCTTGGCGTTGCCGCCGGAGATGGCGTGCAGCGTGATCCGCCAGTCATGCCAGAGGATCTGCGTGGCGGTGTAGGTGGTCTTGAACTTCACCGACTTCTGGAACCGTTCGAAGCTGCAGTCGCGGGTGAACGAGCGGGCCTTGCCGTCCCAGTCGACGCCGTGCGTGAAGAAGATCTTGTACGTGCCGTCGGGCACGCCCAGGACCTTGAACTTCGACTTCTTGCGGACGTAGACGCTGAACGCCTTGGAGCCGCCCTTCACCACGGTGACGACCGCGTCGCGGGAGCCGCCGTTGTCGATCTGCAGCGAGCTGCGGCCGTTGAGGGTGCCCTTGCGCAGGTAGTGGCCGTTGCCGAGGCGCCTGCTCTGCTTGCCCTTGGCCTTCACCGTGACCACGTCTGCCGGGAAGCCGCCGGCGCCCTGGAGCGCCTCCCCCGCCTGGTCCAGCGCCTTGAGCTGGTCGTTCAGGTCGGTGAGGACGGCCGAGGAGGTGCACAACGTGCGGCTGCCGACCTTGCCTGCGCTGGAGCCGAGCGAGGCGGCGAGGTCGCGCAGGCTGGTGACGTACGCGTCGTGCTGGGCTTTGACGTCCTGTGGCGGCGACAGCGCGGCCAGTTCGTCCGCCGAGCTCTCCAGCGCCTGCTCGGCCGTCCCGAGACGCTGGTTGAGGGTCTTGACCGTGCGGGCGCCCGCCATCGAGTTGAGCGCGTCGAGCATCGTCTTGTGCCGGCCGCTCAGCTCGCTCTTGTAGGCGTCGGCGGTGAGCGCCGCCGGTGCGGACGCGCTGGGGGTGCCGCTGGTGCCGGACGGGTTGCTGACGGGCCCGCCCGCGACCCCTCTGGCCACGGGCTCGCCGCCCGTCGGCCCCGGAACCGTCGCGGTGCACGCCACGGTGGACGCGGTGAGGGCCGCCAGGGCGAGCGCGCAGGAGATCAATCGGGGGGCAGACACCTGCCACACTATCGCCCGGTTGATCCCTACGCGTCAATCAGGATTCCGACAGGCCGTCGTACCTGTCCTGCCGGAGCCACCTGGTGATGCCGAGGGTCTCCAGGAACGGCAGGTCGTGGCTGGCCACGATCAGCGCGCCCCGGTAGCCCGCCAGGGCCTCCCCAGTTCCCGCCGGCCACTGCTATACCTTCTGCGCGTACGGCCTGTCCGGTCGGGGGCGGGCGCTCGCCCTGAACACCGGCTTCACCTATATCGGCGTGGCGGTCGACGGCGGCCTGGGCGGGGTCCTGTTGTTGGTCTTCACGAGCGCGGCGCTGCCTCCCGCGTCGGGGGTGCTCGGCCTGCTCGCGCTCGGGGTCTTCGGCCTCGCCGCGGGGGCCGCCCGGCGCGGCGCGCCCGCCGCCCGCTGATGGCAGGCGCTCGACGCGCAGCCCTTCAGCCGCCTGATCGGCGCCCGGATCGTCGAGATCGGATGAGATGTGGAGTCGTTACTGACCGGCGACGACCGGGAGAACGTCGAGGTCTCTGCGCCGGCGCTGCACCTGATCGCCACCGCCCGTCGCTGTCGGGTTGTGCGGGAGGTCGATGGTGATGTCGAGGCCGCCGTCGGTGCGGGCGACGAGCGCGATCCGTCCGCGGTGGGCGAGAGTGACCGCGCGCACGATCGACAGGCCCAGCCCCAAGCCGTCGGTCCGGACGCGGGTTCCTTGCCCGTGCACGAACGGCTCCAGCAGTGTCTGCGCCTCATCGGGCCGGATCTTTCGGCCGGTGTTGGAGATACGCAGGACGGCGCGTCCAGCCGCGGTGCCGGTGTCGATGGCCAAGTGCCCGCCCGCCTGGTTGTAGCGGATCGCGTTGTCGATCAGGTTGCCGATCATCCGTTCCAGCAGGACAGGTTCGCCGCTGACCGGCGCCGGCCGGAGCTCGGATCCTACGGTGAGGCCGGCGGCTGTCGTCCGCGCCGCGGCGGCGTCGAGGGAGGCGGCCACGATGGCGGCCAGGTCGGCCGGTTGTCGTGCGGTGAGCCCGGCCTGGCTGCGGGCCAGCAGCAGCAGTCCGTCCAGGACGCGCTGCATGTGATCGACAGCGTCGCGGACGTCGCCGGCCATGGTGAGCAGTTCGGCGCGGCTAGGGTGTCCGTCCAGGGTGACGTCGATCGCCGTACGCGCGGTGGTCAGCGGTGTACGCAGCTCGTGGGCGGCGTTGGCGGTGAACAGCCGCTGGCTGTCCAGGATCCGGTCCCGTTCGGCCACGCCGCGCTGGATGCGGTCCAGCATGTCGTTGACCGTGCGCGCCAACGCGGACAGCTCGTCGGCAGGGGTGGTGACCGGGACCCGTTCAGTGAGGTTCTCGGCCGACAGCCGCAGGGCGGTGGAGGAGATCACGCGGATCGGCCGCAGCACACGACCGGCTACCACCCAGCTCAGCACGGCGGCCAGGGTGGTCACCACGACGAGCGCCAGACCGGCCTGGGGCAGCAGCGCGGACAGGGTGTCGGCCTGCACCCGGTCGGCCAGAGCGCGCAGGTCCCCGGCCTGCGGTGGCATCGGCTGGGGCGTGCCTGGCAGGGCAGAGCCGGTCAGATCCAGGTGGGTGAAGAACGCGCGGCGCGGCATCAGCAGGTAGGTCAACCCGGTCAGCGCGGCGCCGGCGGCCAGCACCAGGGCGGTCTGAAGCGATGCGAGCCGGGCCCGGGCGGTCAGCCGGACCATCCTGCGCCGGACCATCCTTCAGCCGCCGATCCGGTAGCCGGCGCCGGTGACGGTCTCGATCAGCGGCGGGTCGCCGAGCTTGCGGCGCAGCGTGCCGACGGTGATCCGGACCGCGTTGGTGAACGGGTCCGCGTGCTCGTCCCACACCTTGTCCAGCAGGGTTTCCGCGCTGATCACGGCACCGCCGGCGGCCAGTAGTTGTTCGAGCACGCCGAACTCCTTGGGCGTCAGGCGCAGCAGCCGTCCGTCCCGCTCGGCCGTGCGCCGGGCCGGATCCAGGGTCACGCCGGCGGCGCGCAGTACCGGCGGGCGGGCCGGTGCGCTGCGCCGTACCAGGGCGTGGACCCGGGCGACCAGTTCGGAGAACGCGAACGGCTTGCCCAGGTAGTCGTCCGCGCCCAGCATCAGCCCGCCGACCCGGTCCTCGACGGCGTCGGACGCGGTCAGCATCAGCACCCGCGACTCACCGCGCTGGGCGAGCCGGCGGCACACCGTGTCGCCGTGCACCAGGGGCAGGTCCCGGTCCAGGACCACCACGTCGTACGGCGTGATCTCGCACTTGTCGAGAGCGCTCCGGCCGTCGAGAGCGACGTCGACGGTGAAGCCGTGCTTGCGCAGCCCGGCTTCGATGTACCCGGCGAGGGGTTGCTCATCTTCGACCAGGAGCACTCGCATCCGGCCAGTATCGCAACGCCCGCATATGGAGCACATATGGTCCGCCGATCGCCCGCCGATAGGTGTCGGCCGGTAGATGTGATCACCCTCGAAGTCACGTAGAGAGGGATCGAAGATGAGGCGTGGGAGAACGGTTGGCATGGCCGGGCTGACAGGAGCGGCGCTGGCGTTGAGCCTCCAAGCACCCGCAACCGCCGCCGAGCTTGCCGGCCCGGGCGCAAGCGCTGTCGCGAACTCCCGCCCGAGTTCAGGTGTGTCATCCGTGCAATGGAAATCCTGCCCGGACTACCCCGATGAGGTGATCCGGAGCCTGCGCGTGAAGCAGGAGCAGATCCCGGCCTTCCGCACCCAGATGAAGCGCCTGGAGTGCGGGACGGTCAGCGTCCCGTTGAACCATCGCGACCCCGCCGGGCGGACGATCGACATCGCGGTGACCCGGCTGGCCGCCACGGACGAGGCCAACCGGCTCGGCGCCATCGCCGTCCTGCCGGGCGGGCCGGGGAACAGCGGATACCTGGACCCGGTCCTGCGGGCCGCGCTCAGAAACGAGGAGATGGCGGGGCTCAACGAGCGATACGACATCATCGGCCTCGACCCCCGCGGGGTGGGCTACAGCACCAAGGTCGCCTGCGAGCCCGGCCCGAGAGGCCCGGACAGGCCGGGCACGCTGACCAAGGAGTCGGCCAGGAAGATCTACGACGCCCAGGTCGCCGCCAACCAGAAGTGCGCGAACTCCGACCCCGCCTTCCTCGGACAGCTCACCACCGAGAACGTGGCCAAGGACCTGGACCTGGTACGGACCGCGCTGGGTGAGAGCGAACTCAACGTGCTCGGCTTCTCCTGGGGCACCTATCTGGGCATGGTGTATCGCAGCCTGTTCCCCGAGAACACCGGACGGGCCTTCCTGGACAGCGTGGCACCACCGTGGACCGATTTCGTCAAGCACATCGAGGGCAGCGCGGAGGCGGCCGAGCGCAACTTCGGGCGCATGGCCGCCTGGCTGGCCCGCCGCGACAAGACCTACGCTCTCGGCGCCACCACCCGGCAGGTGCGTAAGCAGGTGGCGAAGCTGGTCCGCGCCTACGACAAGAGTCCCAAGACCTACAGCGACCTGCCGCAGCCCGTCGACGGCTGGGCCGTCGCCGATCTGGCCAAGAGCATCTCGACCGACTGGGCGCGCGCGGGCAAGGCATTGGCCGAACTGCGGACGGCGACCGGCACCACAGCCCCGCCCACCGTCAAGGAGATGCTCGGCGGCGGTCAGATAATGGGCCCGCCCATGCCCGGCGCGCCCGAATCACTGAACATGACCATGAACTGGGCGGTCGGCTGCAACGAGGACAGCAGCCGGGCCGGTTTCGACACCGCCTGGCGTGCCTACCAGCGGCTCCTGAAGCGCCATCCGGCGACCGGCCGGTCCTGGGGACCGCCTGCCATGTGTGCTGGCTGGCCGCTGCCGGTGCAGCAGACCACGTTGAAGCGGGGCAGCGGGTCACTGGTGCTGGCGGGGCACCTGCATGAGTTCATGTCCGCCTACGACTGGACGCTACAGACACAGCGCGCCGTCGGTGGCACCGTCTACACGGTCGCCGACGACGTGCACGTGTCGACCACCCGGGTTCCCGAGTGCGCCGCCGACGTGGTGAAGTACTTCGAAACGGGCCGGATCGACAGCGGTTGCCATGGCAGTGAAATTCCGAACTGACCACCGATTTACGGCGCCCGAGGAACCGATGCGGCTTCGCTCGATCTTTCAGGCTGCCTGCGCGCCTTGAGCCGGCTGCCCTTGCTCACGATGCCGCCCCCTCAGCGTCTGGGCTGGGCAGAGGCCGGGAGGCCTGCCTTGACGTGTCGGGCCATGATGACCGCGGTGATCGCGGCCAGTACGGCGTAGACGATGGTGAAGGCGGCCAGGGAGATCGCCACGGTGGTCACGTCCACGCCGGGGGGCGCTCGCCGCGGTTCGCAGCACCCAGGTCGTGCACCTGATCAAACTGGCCCAGCTCCGCAACGTCACCCTGCAAGTGCTGCCCTTCACGTCCAGCGCCGCAGTGCCATCGGACCAGCCGAAGGAGACATGGTCGATGACGATGGCGAACGACATGAGGCGGCTCCGCTCACCTGGCAACCCCCCTCGCCCGATGCGCCGCCACATTCACCCTGTTGGCGCAGGCCAGCGAGCAGAACCGCCGGCGACCGTTGCGCGAGGTGTCGACGTAGACGGTCCGGCACCCCTCGCGGTCGCACCGCCCGAGCCGCCGCCCGCCGGAGAAGCAGATGGCCATGGCCAGCCCGCCCGCGGTGGTGTCCCTGGCCCTGGAGACGATGTCGGCGTCGACGGAGAAGAAGTGCAGGTGCGGCTCGCGCCCGTCGTGCGCGCTCACGTACGGCTTGGACGCGGTGACGTCGAGCAGGTCGTTGATCAGCTTGATCTGGACGTCCTGGTCATGCTCGCCGAAGAGCGGTTCGAGCTCGCGCGCCCACTCCTTCAGCCGCTCCGCCTGCTCGGGGGTGAGCTCGGGCCTGAGCATGGCGTTCGCGGTGAGGATCGGCTCCAGCGCCGCGGGGCTGAAGTCGGTGGCGTTGACGAGGTCGGCCGCCAGGGCCGCCCCGTTGCCGCCGTAAGCATTGAAATGCATAAGGCCATTACATCAGATTGGGGTCATGCACTCCGGTAACCCGCACGACCCCTTGGCCCTCACCGTCGTCTCCACGCACGCCACCTCCGACGGCCTGGTCTCCTACCTGCGCTGTTCCTGCGGCGCGTGGGAAGTGCGCACCGGGAGCCTCGTCGGGTGCGTGTCTCCCCGGGCCAAGACCATCGACGGGCCCGGCATCCCGTCCTAGAGTCGGCAGCAATCACTCTCCGGGAGGTCAGGCATGACGAGCATCCCCGCCCTGCTGCGCGACCGGATCGCGGCCACCCCTGACGTCGAGGCCTACCGGACCCGATCCGGCGACGGCTGGACCTCGCTGACCTGGCGTGAGGTGGGCGAACAGGTGCGGGAGTTGGCGCTCGGCCTGGCCGCGCTGGGCGCGGGCCCCGGCACCACGGTGTCGATCCTCAGCTCGACCAGGCTGGAATGGATCCTCGCCGACCTGGCGGTGCTGTCCACCGGGGCGGCGACCACCACGGTCTACCCGTCGAACACGGCGGCCGAGTCGGCGTTCGTGATCGGCGACTCCGGCAGCACGATCGTGGTGGCCGAGGACGACGCCCAGGTGGCCAAGCTCAGGTCGGTGCGGAGCGACCTGCCCGGCGTGACCCACGTCGTGGTCATCGACGGCACGCCCGGCGACGACGGCTGGGTGATCACGCTCGACTCGATGCGCACCCCCAGCGGCACGGACGACACGGGCGGGTACGACGCGATGGTCGACGCCATCGGCAGCGACGACCTGGCCACGCTCATCTACACCTCTGGCACCACCGGCCGCCCCAAGGGCGTGGAGCTGACCCACGACAACTGGCTCTACGTCGCGGGCGCGGTGCGCGACCTGAACCTGCTCTCCGGCGAGGACCTGCACTTCCTCTGGCTGCCCCTGTCGCACTCCTTCGGCAAGCTGCTGGAGGTCGTGATGATCGACATCGGCGTGCCCACCGCGATCGACGGCCGCCTGGACCAGATCGCCGACAACCTCGGCACGCTGCGGCCCACCTTCATGGCGGCGGCGCCGCGCATCTTCGAGAAGATCCACAACACGGTGGTGGCCACCGTCCGGCGCGAGGGCGGCGTCAAGGAACGCCTGTTCACCTGGGCGCGCGCGACCGGCCTCAGGGTCTGCCGGGCCAGGCAGCGCGGCGCCGCCATCCCGTTCACCACGCGCGCCGAGTACGCCCTGGCGGACCGGCTGGTGTTCGCCAAGCTGCGGCAGCGGTTCGGCGGCCGGATCCGCTTCTTCATCTCGGGGGCCGCGCCGCTGTCGCAGGACATCGCCGAGTTCTTCGACGCGGCCGGGCTGACGATCCTGGAGGGCTACGGCCTGACCGAGTCGTCGGCGGGCAGCTTCCTCAACCTTCCCGACACGGTGCGGTTCGGCACGGTCGGTCCGCCGCTGCCCGGCACCGAGGCCCGCATCGCCGACGACGGCGAGGTCCTGATCGGCGGGCGCGGCATCATGCGCGGGTACCACGGCCTGGCGGAGGAGAGCGCGCAGGCGCTGGAGGACGGCTGGCTGCACACCGGCGACATCGGCGAGCTGGACTCCGCCGGGCGGCTGCGCATCACCGACCGCAAGAAGGAGCTGATCAAGACCTCGGGGGGCAAGTACGTCGCGCCCACCTACCTGGAGGGCCGGATCAAGGCCGCCTGCCCGTACCTGTCACACGTGTTCGTGCACGGCGACCGGCGCAACTACTGCACGGCCCTGGTCACGCTGGACATGGACGTGGTCGTCCCGTGGGCCGAGGCCGAGGGCCTGCCCAAGGACCCGGAGGAGCTGCGCGAGCACCCCCGCATGCGCGCGGAGGTCGAGAAGGCCGTCAACGAGGTCAACGCCGACCAGGCCGGCTACGCGACAATCAAGAAGTTCGCGATCCTCGCCGAGGACTTCACGGTGGCGACGGGCGAGCTGACGGCGAGCCTGAAGATCAGGCGCAAGGCCGTGGAGGAGCGCTACGGCTCGACGCTGGACTCCTTCTACGACGGCTGACCGCGTAGGGCGCGGCGCCGCTGCCCGCGATGCTCACAGCACCCGCTTGGCTCCGGGCAGCGAGCGCACCAGGTAGGCCAGCCCCCAGCACAGCGGCAGGGAGACGGCCGCCGCGACGGCGAACTTGACGATCGCGATCGCGTGCAGCCCGCTCAGCGCGTAGCCGACGCCGACCAGCACCAGCGGGTGGATGATGTAGACGGTGAACGCCTGGTCCGACAGGAACCTGCCGCGCGGGCCCTGGTGGTTGTACCGCTCCCTGAACAGCACGACGAGCCCGATGATGATGCTGACCGCGAACGTGGACTCCCAGGTGGCCGTCACGGCGGTCGCGACGAAGCCCTCGGTCATGCCGGAGAGCGGCAGCAGCACCGCGCTCGACAGGCCGGCGACGAGCAGGCCGATCCGCCCGGCCCGGCGCGACAGGGCCTGGAACCAGCCGCGCCTGAAGGCGATGAGCCCGAGCACGAACATGCTCGCGTACTGCGGCAGGAAGTACGGGGTGGGCAGGCCCAGCACCGGCACGTACGTGCCGACGGGCACCGGGATCCGCCACAGCGTCGCGGCCACCGACAGGCCGAGCGTGAACAGCACGATCCAGCGCGCCTTCGGCGCGGACGGGCGCTCCTGCGCGGGCCCGCCGAAGCGCCGCCAGAGGACGTAGAGGGCGGCGAAGACGAGCAGCACCTCGACGAACCACATCGGCCCCGGGTCCCAGGAGCCGAGGTAGAACTGCCAGTACGGCAGGTGCTTGTAGTCGCCGTAGGCGCCGAGGGTCACCAGGGGGCGCAGCAGCAGCAGGAAGACCATCAGCGGGATGCCGAGCCGTACCAGCCGGTCGCGCATGAACGCCCTGCCGCCCTTGCGGTCGTACGAGCCGGGGGTGAAGAAGCCGGAGATGAGGAAGAAGAAGCCCATGAAGAACGCCTGGTTGAAAGTGACCAGGATGTCCAGCACGACGCCGGAGCCGTCACGCGCGGGCTCGTTGTAGTACCAGAGCGGCATGTTGCCGTAGGTGAGGGCCACGTGGTGGACGACGACCAGCGCCGTGAGCACGATGCGCAGGTTGTCGATGGCGAACAGGCGCGGGCGGCCGGCGGTCGGCGTGGGGGTGGAGGCGGGGGTGGAGGTAGGGGTGGCTCGCGGTTCGGCCTTCATCGGACCGCCCTTTCGAAGAGGTCGGCTAGTTCTCTGGCGTGCGCGTCGAGGTCGTGCCCCGGGCGGGCTACCCAGTAGGCGAACATGTTGTCGATGGCCGACGACTGGGTGATCGCCATCACCCGGACGTCGAACTGCCGGAACTCTCCGCTCTCCTGGCCGAGGCGGTAGATCTGCTCCAGCGCCTGGTAGACCTCCTCGTTGGCGTTGATGCCGTAGCGGGGCCGGCCGTCGGCGTCGCGCAGGTTGTAGAAGATCTCGCCCAGCGCCTTGATCTGGGTGCGGTGGCCGCGCATGTGCTCGGCGACCGACAGGATGTGCGTCCTGAGCAGTTCGGTGGCCGTGGCGACGCCCTCCGTCCTGGCCAGGACGTGGTCGGCGATGCCGGCGTAGAGGCGGTCGACGACCTCCTCCATCAACGCGTCCTTGCTGGCGAAGTGGTAGGAGATGACGCCCTTGCTGATGCCCGCGTGCTTGGCGATCTGGGCCAGGGACGCACGGGCGAAGCCGAGGTCGGCGATCACCTCGACGGCGGACGCGATGATCTGCGCCCGTCTCGCCTCTTCGATGAACGTCCGACCCTTCTGGCCGTCGGTTCCAATTTCTGACCGCATGGCCAAAATTTAACACATGCGGCCAGATGCTGCGATCGGGGTGCTCGCTGATGGCCGCGCAGGGCCGCTTCATGGGCAGGGAGCGCGGCCGGCTGCCCGGCTGCGGCCTCGTCGCTAGAGCCTGAGCCAGCCCGCCCGTGCATACCAGGTGCCGCCCGCCGCAAGGTGGTCGCCGATCGCCCGTTCGAGCGCGGTGCGGCGGGGCAGCTCGGCGGCCTCGGCGTCGGCCCCGAAGACGAAGGCCAGCATGGCGCCCGCGTTCAGGCGCTGCAGCAGGTGGAAGCGGCGCTGGAAGGCCACGATGTTGGAGCCGGGCAGGTAGGCGGCGAGCTGGTCGTCGAGCAGCCACGAGTGGCAGGTCGCGACCTGGTGCCGCTCCTCAGGGAAGTGGCGCGGGAAGAACTCCCTGGCCCGCTCGAACGACGCGTCGCACGCCGCCGCCGTCAGCGGGCCCTTGAACTCGGGGACGTGCACGCCGAGCGCCGGATCTCCCGGCCCGGCGGGCGCTCCCGCCGCGGCGACGCCCTCGCCGGTGGCGCCGTTGAGGCGGGTGCGTTCGAACTGGAGCCTGCCCAGGTCGTACAGGACGCCGCGGGCGTGCAGCGTGAACCACCAGGGCGCGTGCAGGCCGCCGGTGCCGTGCCGCCTGCGGTGCACGGCCATGTTGCGGCCCAGGTCGGTCAGCGTCGCCCAGGACACCTCGTCGGGGACGCCGTGCTCGCGGTGGTACTCCCGCGTGTACGGCAGCGCCGCGAGGAAGACGTGCACGAAGAAGTACGGCCCGAACCCGTCGGGCAACCGGGAGGGGAACGCGGGCGGCCGGTCGAGGCTGCCCATGGTCGAGACCAGCGAGTGGACGCACCGCTCCGCCAGCCACCACCTCCGGCTGCCCCGCCCGGGGACGTCGGCGAGGACGGCGGCGATGTCCTCGTGCGGGACGGCCAGCCTGAGCAGCTCCGCGGTGAGGTCGCGGGGGAAGGAGAGGTCCAGGCCTCCCAGCGACTCCAGGTGGTCGAGCCAGTCGGGGTGGGCATTGCGCACTGCGTCGATGTCCATCGGCGATCAGCCTAGCCGCGACCGGTAGACCGCCCTCGCCTCCTCCAGCAGGTCCAGGTGGTCGGCGAGCTGGTCGCGGCCGGCCAGCCGGCCGTGCTGCCTGATCAGGTCCTCCAGCAGGTCCAGCCATTCCAGGCACCAGCGCACGTCGTACTCCCTGGCGACCCGCCCGCCCTCGACGTCCAGGTAGACGGGGCTGGTCAGGGCGTAGCCGGTCTCGGTGAGGGTGCGCGGGTGCGAGGCGCAGAGCACCTCGGCGACGACGTACGTGGGCTCGTGGATCTCCAGCTCCGCCGTCACCGACAGCACCTCCTCCGGCGCCGCCTCGCGGTCGGCCAACCGTTCGGCGGCGGCGCGGACCCCTTCTGCCGTGCGGATCCTGACGGCGGTCACCTCGGGTCCGAGCGCGCCCGCGGTGACCGTGAGCCGGTCGCCGGGCAGGACGTCGACCGTGTCCCCGGGCCCGTGGCCGTCGACCGACAGCTCCACCCACGGCCCAGTGGTGGCGAACGTGCGGCCCGCGCGCACCGCGGCGGCGTAGGACGCGGCCGTCAACGCCCCCTCCACCCGCGCGTACACCCGCGCCCAGCCGGGCGGGTTCGACTGGTTGCCGGCCCGGGTGAAGGAGATCATCGCGTCGGTGCCCGCGGTGACGGCGAGCCGGTTGCCCGCCCCGACCAACCGCCGGTAGACGGTCGCGGTGGACGGGATCGAGGAGTGGGTGAGCACGTCCAGGCTGTCGACGAGGCCGAGCGCGGCGTCGGCGACCAGCTCGCGGGAGGCGCAGTTGCGCGGCCACGGCCAGACGATCGCCTTGGGCGGGTCGCCGTCCTTGATCGGCAGCCGGAACGGGTGGCTGTAGCCGACCAGCGCCCCGAGGCCGCGCAGCTCGCGCAGCCCCTCGGCGTTGGGCGGCCAGTCGGCGTCGCCGTCGAAGCCGGTGTGGAAGCGGCTCGGCACGGCCTCGGGCGCGAACGCGTAGGCGTGGCCGAGCAGGTCGTTGCGGTACTCCACGCCCATCCTGGCCAGGTGGGTGGCGTCGGACCAGGGCAGGTCGGCGGCGATCCAGTGGTGCAGCGCCTCACGGTCGTAGACGCGCCCGCCCGACACGTTGCCCGCCAGCAGATTGAGCACGTGCAGGTCCTCGCCGTGCTGCGCGGCGGCGGCGTCGGCGGGGGCCGCGACCACGTCGCCCGCCCAGTTCAGATGGACGTGCAGGTCGCCGCCGTACCAGCCGCGGGCCGCGGCGTCGTACAGCCGTGGCGGGGCGAGCCGCACCAGACGCTGCTCGCCCGCCTCCGGCTCGACGCGGACGCTGACCTCGCCGTGCTCCATGCCGCGCGCCACCGTGACCGTCAGCGGCTCGGCGGGGACGTCCACCAGGAGGTCGTCGCCGTGGAAGTAGGGCCTGCCGTGGAAGTCGTACCGGTGCGGGACCCCGTCGGGGAACCAGCCCTGCCCGCCTGCCCCGGCGACGCTCCACCGGCACGGGACCCCGGCCACCAGCCGCAGCCGCGCCCTCGGCGCCGTCCTGGCGAGCCGTCCCAGCTCAACGGGCACGCCGTCGACGGTGAGCTCGGCGTGCGGGGCGACGTCGACCAGCCAGGCGCCGCGCCCGGGGAGCTCGCGCCGCACCCCGTCGACGCCGACCACGACAGAGTGCGGCCGCCGCGAGTCGACGAGGAGCGGAACGGGTGGCCCGCCGTTCGCGCCCGCTCCCCCGAGGATTACGTGGGTGGCGCCCTCCAGGACGGCTCCCGTGTCCGTGACGCGCAGGGCGGCGAGGTGGCCGGGAAGCTCGCCGTCGAGGGTGTCGCGGAGCAACTCGTCGTAGTCGGGTTCGGCGAGCAGGGTGCCGAGGTGGTCGAGCGGATTGCCGGGATGCCGTTCCGTCAGCCGCTCCACCACCAGCCGCCAGAAGCGGTCGGTCAGCGCGGCGGGCAGCACCCTGCGCGTGGCGAACAGCTTCACGTAGGAGAGCTCGGGCTCGCCCCACGTGATGCCGTGCTCCCCGAGCAACCGGCCGTACTCGTGCAGCGCCTCCGCGACCGTCTCGGGCAGCGTCTCTGACAGGGCCTCTGACAGCGTCTCGGGCAGCGTCTCGGGCAGCGTCTCTGGCAGCGTCTCTGGCAGCGTCGACTCCTGGCACACGCGCGCCTCCCCAGCGTCGGTTGCGCGCCATCGTGACACGGATCACGTGTGCGGCCGGCTCCGCTGCGTGGTGCGGATGGTGATATTTCCACCTACGGCGGAGGACTCCACACCTGGGAGACGAGCCTTGTTCGCCTTCCTCCCGTCAGATCCGCTTGAAAGCCCCCAGGAGGCGCTCCGCGGCCAGGACGGGGGTGAGCGCGCCTGCGAGGACGTCGCGCTCCACGTCCGCGGTGATCGCCGCCACCTCCGGGTCGTCGCGCAGCTCCGCCAGGAGGCGGTCGCGCACCAGGGTCCAGGTCCACTGCACCTGCTGGCGGCGGCGCTTGGCGTCCACGTCGAGCCCGTCCTGGTGGGCGAGGATCTGCCGCCACAGGTCCTCGAGCCCGGCGCCGGTGAGCCCGCTGCAGGTGAGGACCGGGGGCGGGGCGCTGTCGGAGCGGAGCATGCGCAGCGCGCCCGCCAGCTCCCTCGCCGCCCTGCGGGCCGCCTGCTCGTGCTCGCCGTCGGCCTTGTTGACGGCGATGACGTCCGCCAGCTCCAGCACGCCCTTCTTGATGCCCTGGAGCTGGTCGCCCGTCCTGGCGAGGCTGAGCAGCAGGAACGTGTCGACCATGTCGGCCGCCGCGGTCTCCGACTGGCCGACGCCGACGGTCTCGACGAACACCACGTCGAACCCGGCCGCCTCGACCACGACCATGGCCTCCCTGGTCGCCCGGGTGACGCCGCCCAGCGTGCCGGAGGTGGGCGAGGGCCTGATGAAGGCGGCAGGGTCCGTCGACAGGCGGGCCATGCGGGTCTTGTCGCCGAGGATGCTGCCGCCCGTCCTGGTGGAGGACGGGTCCACGGCCAGCACGGCGACCCGGTGGCCCCGGCCGGTCAGCAGGGTGCCGAGGGCGTCGACGAAGGTCGACTTGCCCACGCCCGGCACGCCGGAGATGGCGACCCGGCGGGCCCTGCCGGCGAGCGGGGTCAGCTCGACCAGCAGCTGCTGCGCCAGCGCGATGTGGTCGGACCTGGTCGACTCCACCAGCGTGATCGCGCGGGCGATCCAGACGCGGGATCCGTCCTTGACACCCTGGACGTAGTCCTCCAGCGAGCGCACCGGCCTCCTCCTCCTCTCCTCCAGCTCGATCAGCCTAACTCCCGACACATGCCGAAATTTGCCGCTAAGGTCATGGACGTTCTGTCCCACCCGTCACAGGAGTCACTCCCCTTATGCCCAACGTCGAACCACTTCGGGAGGGCGACCCGACCGCGGTGGGGCCCTACCGGCTGGCCGGACGGCTCGGCGCGGGCGGCCAGGGCGTCGTCTACCTCGGCCAGGCGCGTAACGGGACGGCGGTCGCGGTCAAGGTGCTCCGCGACGACCTGACCGGCGACGAACGCCTCGCCGGCGAGCTCGCCGCCGCCCGCCAGGTGGAGCCGTCCGGCATCGCGCGGGTGCTCGACGCGTCCTTCTCGGGCCGTCCTTACATCGTGACCGAGTACGTGGAAGGGCCGTCGCTCCAGCAGGCCGGCACGCTCACCGGCGTGCAGGTGCGGCTGCTCGCGGTCGCGACGGCGAGCGCGCTGGCCGCGATCCACCGGGCGGGCGTGGTGCACCGCGACTTCAAGCCCTCCAACGTGCTGCTCGGCCGTGACGGGCCGCGCGTCACCGACTTCGGCATCGCCCGCGCGCTGAACCAGGGGTTGAGCGCGACGAGCAGCATCGTCGGCACCCCCGCCTACATGGCGCCTGAGCAGCTCGCGGGGCAGCCGGTAGGAGCGCCCTCGGACGTGTTCTCGTGGGCGTCGGTGATCGTGTTCGCGGCGACCGGGGGGCCGCCGTTCGGCGACGACTCGCTGCCCGCCGTGATCAACCGTATCCTGCACGACGAGCCCCAGATCGGCGAGCTGCCGGAGCCGCTGCGCTCGACGCTGCTCGGCTGCCTCGTCAAGGACCCGGCCCGCCGTCCCACCATGCAGGACGTGCTCCACCACCTGGCCGGCGGCCAGGCCCCGGCGCCCACCCCAGCGCTCACCTCGGCGCCCACCGAGGCGCCGGTCACCGGCCCCTTCCACCCCGGACTCGAGGGGCCGGGCCCCGCGTCTCCCCAGCCGGGAGGTGGGAGGCCGGTCAGCGCCCCTCCCAAGCGCGGCCGCCGGCGTCGCGTCAAGACGGTGATGATCGCGGGCGTGTCCGGCCTGTCGGCGCTGGCGCTGGCGGGAGCCATCGTGTGGCTGACGCCCTCGACGCCGCAGCCCAGGACGCAGAACCTGGCGGGCACCTCCGCCTCCACGCCGGCCTCCGCCGCGGCCTCGCCGTCCCGGACCAAGAAGAAGGACCACTCGCCCGCGCCCGAGCGGACGGCCACCGAGGAGCCCGGCGCGGACGCGACGTCCGAGCCGTCGGCGAGCACCGCGGCCGGGCGGCTGCGGCTGCGGTACGTGCGCGCGGGCGGCGCCATGAACGGCGACTGCTGGGCCGGCGGCGAGGTGACGCTGCGGGCGCTGGTGGAGCGCGACGGCGCGCCGGTGAGCTTCAGCTACGTGTGGATCATCGACGGCAAGTCCCTCGGCCGGTCCACGCGCTTCATCTCCGAAGACGGCAAGCAGTACCTGACCTCGCCCCGCAACGTCACGGGCTCCGGCAGCACGCACAACGTCACGCTGCGCATCACCTCTCCCGTGACCCAGCAGCGGACCATCCCGGTCACGCTCTGCCCGCGCCAGACGTACTGACGCCTGAGCCGCTCCTCCCCGCCTGAGGTCTACCGGTGACGGGCTCGCAGGTCGGCCAGGAGGTCGAGGGCGGCGTCGGCGATCACCGTTCCCGGCGGGAAGATCGCGGCGGCTCCGGCGGAGCGCAGCTCGTCGAAGTCGCCGGGCGGGATGACGCCGCCCACCACGATCATGATGTCCTCCGCGTCCAGGTCGGCCAGCGCCTGCCGCAGCGCCGGCACCAGCGTCAGGTGCCCGGCGGCCAGCGAGGAGACGCCGACGACGTGCACGTCCGCCTCGACGGCCTGCCGCGCCACCTCCTCCGGCGTCTGGAACAGCGGGCCGACGTCCACGTCGAACCCCAGGTCGGCGAAGGCCGAGGCGATCACCTTCTGCCCGCGGTCGTGGCCGTCCTGCCCCATCTTGGCGACCAGGATGCGCGGCCGCCGCCCCTCGGACCGCTCGAAGTCGGCGCACGCCTGCCGGACGCGTTCGATGTTGGCGGCGGGGCCCGCCTCGTCCCGATACACCCCGGAAATGGTACGGATCTGCCCCGCGTGCCGTCCGAAGACGCGCTCCAGCGCGTCGGAGATCTCCCCCACGGTCGCCTTGGCGCGGGCCGCGTCGACGGAGAGCTTGAGCAGGTTGTGGTCGAGGCCGGGCGTGGGGCTGTCGGCGGCCTTGGTGAGGGCGTCGAGCGCGCGCTGCACGGCGTCGCCGTCGCGTTCGGCCCTGAGCCTGCGCAGCTTGTCGAGCTGCTGGGCGCGGACGGCGCTGTTGTCGACCTTGAGGACGTCGATCGGCTCGTCGGCGTCAGGACGGTACTTGTTGACGCCGATCACCGGCTGGCGTCCGGAGTCGATGCGCGCCTGGGTACGGGCCGCCGCCTCCTCGATGCGCAGCTTGGGCAGCCCGGCCTCGATGGCCCTGGCCATGCCGCCCGCCGCCTCGACCTCCTGGATGTGCGCCCAGGCGCGTTCCGCCAGGTCGTGGGTGAGCCGCTCGACGTAGTAGGAGCCGCCCCAGGGGTCGATCACCTTGGTCGTTCCGGACTCCTGCTGCAGCAGCAGCTGGGTGTTGCGGGCGATGCGGGCGGAGAAGTCCGTGGGGAGGGCCAGGGCCTCGTCCAGGGCGTTGGTGTGCAGGGACTGGGTGTGCCCCTGGGTGGCGGCCATGGCCTCGACGCAGGTGCGGGCGACGTTGTTGAAGACGTCCTGGGCGGTGAGGGACCAGCCGGAGGTCTGGGAATGCGTCCGCAGGCTCAGCGATTTCGGGTCTTTCGCACCGAATCCGGCGACCAGTTTCGCCCACAGCAGCCGGGCCGCGCGCAGCTTGGCGACCTCCATGAAGAAGTTCATCCCGATGCACCAGAAGAACGACAGTCTCGGCGCGAACCGGTCGACGTCCAGCCCGGCGGCGACGCCCCGCCGCAGGTACTCGACGCCGTCGGCGAGCGTGTAGGCCAGCTCCAGGTCGCAGGTGGCCCCGGCCTCCTGGATGTGGTACCCCGAAATACTGATCGAATTGAATTTCGGCATCTTTTCGCTTGTATACGCGAGAATATCCGAAATAATCCTCATGGACGGCGCTGGGGGATAAATGTAGGTATTTCGGACCATGAACTCCTTGAGGATGTCGTTCTGGATGGTCCCGGTCAGCCGCTCGGGCGCCACCCCCTGCTCCTCGGCGGCCACGATGTACAGCGCCAGGACGGGCAGCACCGCGCCGTTCATGGTCATCGACACCGACATCCGGTCCAGCGGGATCCCGGCGAAGAGCTGCCGCATGTCGTAGATCGAGTCGATGGCGACGCCGGCCATGCCGACGTCACCGGCGACGCGCGGATGATCCGAGTCGTAGCCGCGGTGCGTGGCCAGGTCGAACGCGACCGACAGGCCCTTCTGCCCGGCGGCGAGGTTACGGCGGTAGAAGGCGTTGGAGTCCTCGGCCGTGGAGAAGCCCGCGTACTGGCGGATCGTCCACGGCTGGTTGACGTACATGGTCGGGTACGGGCCGCGCAGGTAGGGCGGGGCTCCCGGGTAGGTCTGGAGGAAGTCCAGCCCGTCCAGGTCACGGGCGGTGTAGAGCTGCCGGACCTCGATCCCCTCAGGGGTCTCCCAGACCTCGGCGTCCTGCCACCCGGGAAGCGACCCCTGCGTCTGCCCCTGCTCGTTCAACGGGATACCGGAGAAATCGGGAATCATCGGGTCACCTCCAGGTCCTCAAAGGTCGCGCGGAGCACGCCGAGCGCATCACATCCGGCGTACAGACAGCCATCAACGCCCTCATACTCTCCCTTCCCCGCCAACCACAACTTTCTCGCTCCCGCCCGCTTCAACGCGGCGGCCACCGCCGTGGCGTGCTCGGCGTACATCCGGTCACTGGAGCACAGGCACGCCACCCGGGCCCCGCTCGCGGCGAAGGCCGCGGCGATCTGCTCGGGGTCGCTCCCTGGCCCGGCGCTCTCAATGCCGATCCCGCCCGCCTGGAACAGGTTCCCGGCGAACGCCGCCCGCGCGGTGTACGCGGCGACCGTCCCGATGGTGGCCAGGAACACCTTCGGCCGCTCAGGCTGGGCGTCGGCGAGATCCCGCAGCACCTCGAACTCCTGCGCGTACCGGACGACGTCCGCGCCCGCGTCTCGTTCCTCCGACTGTCGGCCGGCACGGGGCTCGTGGGGGTCCGGCGGGGTCGGGCGGTTGAGGGGTTTCTCGTTGATGTCGGGGAACTCGCTGACGCCCGTGATCGGGAAGCGGCGGTGGGCGATGTCGTCGGCGCGGCGGGCCCTGGTGGCGGCGATCCGTTCGGCGATCAGGCCGGAGGCCGCTTCGTACCCGCCCGCCGCCTCGATCTCCTGGAACCACGCCCAGGCTCGCTCGGCGAGGTCGGCGGTACGGCGCTCGACGTACCAGGAGCCGCCCGCGGGGTCGATGACCCTGCCCAGACTCGACTCCTCCAGCAGCAGCGACTGGGTGTTGCGGGCGATGCGGCGGGAGAAGGCGTCGGGCAGCCCCAGGCGGGCGTCGAACGGCTGCACGGTGACGGCGTCCGCGCCGCCCACCCCGGCGGCGAAGCAGGCGAGCGTGGTGCGCAGCATGTTCACCCAGGGGTCGCGGGCGGTCATCATCGCCGAGCTCGTCACGGCGTGCTGCCGCTGCCCGCCCTCCTCGGGCGCGCCGCACACCTCGGCGACCCGCGCCCACAGCCTGCGCGCGGCCCGCAGCTTGGCGATGGTGGCGAACTGGTCGGCGGTGGCGGCGTAACGGAAGTCGAGCTGCCCAAGCGCTTGCACCACGCCGAGCCCCGTCCCGGAGTCTCCCGCGCCACCAGGTCCCGCCCCGGGGGCTCCGGTGCCGGTGAGGGCGCGTAGGTGGGCGAGGCCGAGGGCGATCGAGCAGCCGAGTTCCTCGGCGTCGCTGCCGCCCGCGTCGTGATACGGCGTGGCGTCCACGGTGACGGCTCGGAGCCCGGGGTGGTCCGCCACGCAGCGCTTCGCCAGGTTGACGACGACATCTCGGCTGGACGGCGCGCCGCCCGCCGGGGTGGCGAGGCTCGCGCCCAGATTGCCCGTGACGGCGGTGCCGCGGGCCGCGGCCAGGGCGAGGAGGGCCTCGGCCGCCTCCAAGGTCTGGGGACCCGCGTCGAGGACGATCGGAGCGAGGTCGAGGTAGACGTCCCTGAGGACCGTGGGCAGCTCGGCGACCGGGATCGCGTCGTCGCCGATGACCAGCCAGAGGGAGGTGACGCCGTTCTCCAGGTCGGCGAGGACCGCCTCGGGGTCGGAGGCCGCGTGCCGCTGTCTGACGTCCCAGCCGGTGGAGGTGCGGGAGCCGCGAACGAACGGCGGCGAGCCCGGCAGGCCAGGGTCGGCGAGCAGGTCGGCGGGCAGGTCGGAGGCGTCGTACAGCGGCGCGATGGTCAGATCGTCGTAGGTGTGGCCGGCCAGCGCCTCCTCGGGCGACCCGGCCTCCACCCCGGACTTGCGCAGGACGGCGAGCGCCAGCGCCCGCCAGTCGTCACGGGTGGTCCCTGGGAAACCGGCTGCCAGATCCATGATTCGGATAGTAGGCCGAAGCGTTCAGAGCCGGTAACCGGGACCCCCCGTCAGATATCCCCAGCAAGCGCCCACCCCTATCCGCCATCCGGCAACCGGGCGCGACTCCCCTCGGCCCCTTGAGAGGCCCGCCTCGCCACGGCCGCGCAGACACGCGCCGGCGTGCCGACGCGAGAACCCTCGGCGGGTCGCCGGCGGCGAGCGTGGCCGAGGCGGTCAGGGTTGGGGGGCCTCCCAGGTGAGGCGCCAGGTGAGGGGGCCGACCGTGCCGTCGTCGTCGATGTGCTGTTCGCGCTGGAAGCGGCGGCACACGTCCCGCGCCTCCGGGCCGTAGACGCCGTCGACGTCGACGGCCCAGCCGCGCCGTCGCATCTGCTGCTGCCAGGTGCGCACGTCGTCGCCGCGCGTCACCGGCGGATACCGCAACAGCCGCCCGGGGAACGGCGGGGCGCTGGTGCCGGGTTCGCCGCCGCCGCCCCCGCCGGGACGGGGTGCGCCGCGCTTGACCCACGCGTAGAGCCGCTCTCCGGGGCAGTCGGTGTTGTACCCGTCGCGGTGCCCCTTGATCTCCTTGCCCGCGTTCCCGAGCTCGCGCAGGTGGCCGACGGCGTCGAGGATGGCGTGGAGCATGGGCTCGGGCGGCACCACGAGCCCGGCGTTGCCGACCAGCCCGAGGACGGCGTAGTGCCCGGAGTTGAGGCCCGCGCCGTTGGCGGCGGGCAGGTGGTGCGGCCCGCGCCCTTCGAACACCTGGCGGTGCGGGCAGGCGACGTAGGTGTTGCCGGTGAAGTACACGGTGCCGTCGCGGCGGGCGAGCCAGCTCTGGTTCTCCGTCCGGGGGCACCAGATCTCGCCGTGGTACTCCTCACGGACGATCTGGAAGTCGTCCCGCTGCCGGGGGGCGACGTGGTGCCGCTTCCCCAGAGCGACCTCCCACAGCCCGGTCTCCCGGATGGCCGCGGGGTGCCCCGCGAGCAGCGCGGCGAACATGAACGCCTCGGCGGCGGCCCGGTCCTTCCAGGCGGGCCTGCCGTCGCCCGCGGCCAGGGACGTGTCGACGAGCAGCGCCAGCTGGGCCCTGGTGAGGGCGAGCAGGAAGCCAAATCCCGGGACGCCGCCGGGAGCGGCCTCCAGGAGCCGCCTTCCGGCGTCGTCCGGCAGCTGGAAGTCGACGAGGTGCCCGGCGGGGGACTCGCGCCAGCCCGCCGCACGGCCGAGGAGCGCGCTCAGCGCGGCTCTGACCCTGGTGACGTGGGCGGGGCGCACGGCCACGGAGGGACGTCCCCCGAACCAGGCCACGAGCTCCACGAAGGCGTCGGACCACTTCGCCTCGGCAGGCAGGTCGGCGCAGGGGGCCGCGAGGAGGATCCGGTCGCGCCGGCCGATCGTCTCCGTCGTCACCCAGAGACGCTCGTGGCGCGGGCGTTCGACGGGCCAGCGGTGCTGCGGAGTGGTGAGGGACGAGTGCCCCGGCCCCTGCATGCGCACCATCTCCCGGCGGCGGGCCGGGAAGACGCACACCTCCAGGACGGGCTGCCACCGGGAGACACCGAGCTCGTGGTCGAGCGTGAGCGCGATGTCCCCCACCTGTAAGGCGCGGTAGGACGTCCAGCCCCGCTGGGTGAGGATCTCCGTCTCCTCGTCCACGCAGTAGCCGATGTCGATCCAGCCGTTGCCGTCCATGTGGGAGTTCTGGATGGAGCGGACGAGGGCGGCGCACCCGTCATGGTCGTCGACGATGGCGGGGTTCACCCGGCCGCCCGTGTAGTGGACCTTGGTGCCCTTGGTCGACTCTAGCTGTGTGTAGTCGCCACGCGGGGTTCGCGCTCCCCAGTCACCACGTTTGATGAGGTCGAAGGCCATGCCGATCTCCGGGGGGTTGACAATGACGACTCAACGTAACGCGGGATGTGCGGACAGGTCCCCGGATTGCAGTAATTGGCCTACGGCCGGATGACGCGCCTGTCCGTCACGATGGCGGTGATGAGGTCGTGCGGCGTCCGGGTTTCCAGGGCCAGGACATCACCTCACCGTTCGGCCAGAACGATGACAGAGTCCCGCTGGGTGAGCACCATCTTGTCGGACTTGGCGGGGTTGAGGACGATGCCGTAGTGGGGAGGCGTGTTGCGTCCTGTGGCGTTGCGGTAGCCGATGGCCGTTTCGCCCCTGCGGCGAGCCGCCTCGACGACCGTGGAGAAGCTGACCTCGGTGCCGGGCCGCACGTAGGAGGCGGCCGGGCGCGGGTAGATCTCGGAGCCGCGCGAGTCGAAGAGGTAGCCGAACACGTCCGCGAGGTGCCTGTTCTGGGCGAGCTGGGCGAGCAGCAGGCCGATGACGGTGTCGCTGATGACGATGTCGTCGGCCTCGGTGACCTCGGCGAGGGCGCGGTTGCCCTCGTCGTGCATCTCGCTGACGATCGAGTAGTGCTCGCCGGTGTCGCTCTGCATGTCGCGCAGTTGCAGCAGCGTCATGAGCGTGCGGGTGTCGGCGTGGTGGGGGCTGTAGCGGTCGTCTGACAGCACGATGACGTGCTGGTAGAGGCCGACGCCGAGCGCTTCGAGGGCGTACCTGTCGGTGGTGTCGCACTCCTTGACGTTCACGGTGAGGTTGCCCAGGCCCTCGAGGCCGGTGCCGGCCTTCGGGTGGTCGGCGGCGACTTCCAGGACCGAGCCGGGGGCGACGTAGCCGTCGAGGTAGCGGACGATCTGCTCGGCCCTACCGTTCCAGTTGAGCAGGAGCGTGCTCTCCGCTTCGAGGCCGGAGAGCTCGGTGGCGGCGATCGCGGCCTCGGCGATCGCGGGCTCGCCGGCGACCGGGCGGATGGCCGCCTCGTCGTTGGCGATGAGGATGACCTGGTCCGCGTCCTTGATGACGGTGTCCATGGACGGGTTGAGCACGACGCCGTCGGGCCCGCGCAGGCCGATGACGGCGGCGCTCTCGTAGGCGTGCAGCGCCTCGCCGTACGTGCGGCCTTCCAGGGCGGCGTCGGCGCGCAGGTAGATCTCGCCGCCGTCGAAGTTGAGCAGGTCCATGCAGACCACGGACATGCCGGACTGGCGCGACGACTGCACGATGAGCCTGGACGCGGTGTCGTCGGAGTCGACGAGGTGGACGTCCCGGCCTCCGGCGAGGCGGGCGGCGGCGCTGTTGCGGGCGGAGGCGAGCGCGGCGACCACGGGCGGGTGGGCGCCCGCGCGCTTGGCGAGGGCGAGCAGGGTCTTGATGACGTGCGCGTCCGGGTCCTCGCCATCAGGGGAGAGCACGACGACGGACCTGGCGGTGGCGAGGTTCATCAGGGCGAGGTCGCGCGGCTCCGCGGGACGGCCGGTGCGGCAGACCAGGCGGGTCCGGCCGAGGTCGCCGACGCGCTCGCGGATGTCGTCCTCCATGGCGAGCTTGTCACGTTCCGCCAGCACGGCGATGACCGAGCCCGGACGTCCCGCGTGCGCCTTGACCAGCTCGGCGATGATCGTGAACACCTGGTCGGACCAGCCGAGCACGACGGTGTGCCCGGACTCGACGATCCGTGAGCGCCCTCTGCGCAGCCGGTCCACCCTCTGCTTGAGCCCGTTGGAGAGCAGGCCGACGAGCATGCTGACGACGAAGATGCCGCCGAGCGACCCGGCGAACATGACCGACATGTAGGCGAGCGAGCCCTTGTCGCTGGCGACCTTGCTGGGGGTGAGCGCGTGCATGAGCGCGATCCACAGCACCTGCCCGGCTCCGGACACCCCGTCGGGCTCCTCTGGAGCGAGCCAGAGCGCGAGCCCGGTCACGACCGCGATGAGACCGACCGAGACCACGGCCAGCCAGCCGATCAGCGACACCGTCCCCTTCGACATGGTGTTGTCGAACCAGTACCGCACGCGTTCCCGGAACGTCGCCCTGGGCACCCCGATTACCTCCGCATAAGGAGTGATTTAGATCAACGAAACAAGGTACCTGGCGATCCGTCCTCATGCAGGGAGACCGGTAACGTATCGGCCATGGTGACCCCCCTGACACCAGACGATCCGGCGTGGCTGGGCGGTTACCGTCTCGCCGGGCGCATCGGTGAGGGCGGGCAGGGGGTCGTCTACCTGGGCCACGCCCGCGACGGACAGGCGGTCGCGGTGAAGCTCCTGAGCACCGGCGACGCCGAGACCCGCGCCAGGCTGGCGCGTGAGCTCGACGCGCTGGAGAGCATCGCGTCGTTCTGCACGGCCCGCGTGCTCGACGCCTCGTCCGAGGGGCCCAGGCCGTACGTGGTGAGCGAGTACGTCGAGGGCCCGTCGCTGCTCGACCGGGTCCGCGACCGGGGCCCGCTGCGCGGCGGCGACCTGGAACGGCTGGCCGTCGGCACGGCCACCGCGCTGGCGGCCATCCACGCGGCCGGCGTCGTGCACCGCGACTTCAAGCCCGCCAACGTGCTGCTCGGCCCCGACGGCCCGCGCGTGGTGGACTTCGGCATCGCCAGGGCCGAGGGCGCGGCGACGATGACCTCGGGCCTGATCGGCACGCCCGCCTACCTGTCGCCGGAGCAGATCGCCGGTTCCCCGGCGTCACCGGCCTCGGACGTCTTCGCGTGGGCGGCGACGATGGTGTTCACCGCGAGCGGGGTCAGCCCGTTCGGCGCCGACACGGTGCCGGCGGTCCTGCACCGCGTGCTGCACGCCGAGCCGGACCTGTCGCCGCTACCGCCGCGCCTGCGGGGCCTGATCGCGGCCGCCCTGTCGAAGGACCCGTCGCGCCGGCCCACGGCGCGGGAGCTGATGGTCGCCCTGGTCGAACCCAGCGTCGAACCCGGCGTCGGTCCCGGCTCGGCTCCTCAGCCGGTCGCGCCCCGGCCTTCCGCCGACGGCACCGGACCGCCGCAGGCGTTCACCACGGCCCCCGGGCGCGACACACGCGGCCGGTCCAGGGGGTTGCTGGTCGCCGTGGTGGCGATGGTGGCCGCCGTCGCGGCCGCCGGCGGGGTGCTCGTCCTGGTGAACCGCGCGCCGGACCAGCGCGGCGCGACGGTCGCCTCCTCGCCGGCCGCCACCGGCACGCCGGCCGTGCAGACGTCCGCTGCCACGTCGGCGGCGCCGTCGCCGTCCACCGCGACGAAGACGGCCACAGCAACGGCCACAGCAACGGCCACGGGCGGCCAGAGGATCCCCGCCGCCTTCGCGGGCACCTGGCGTGGCAAGGCCGACGGCGCCGTCCTCGACAGGGAGTTCAAGGGCGAGCCCGTCACGATCACCCTCGCGGCGGGCGCGAGCACGGGCACCTGGCAGACGGAGGACCCCGACCCGTCCGCGGACCCCGGCTGTCTCAAGGGGACCCTCAAGCTCACCGACCAGAGCGCCGCGAAGCTCGCGTTCAGGCTCACCGGCCTGACGGGCACCTGCGCGGTCGTGGACCTCGCGGGCGGGGTCACGGTGTCCCTGGAGAAGAAGCCGGACGGCCGGGCCGCCTACCTGCTCACCATGCCGATCGGCGGGACGAGCCACGGCGACCTCACCAGGGCCCGCTGACCCGCGTCAGTCAGCGGGACCGGCCTCCCTCGCGCTCTCAGCAGGGCCGGTTCCCCCGGGACGGTGATGCCACGCGGGGCGATAGACCAGTCATGATCAAGATTTTGATGGTATACCGCTATAACCGGCAAAACCCTTCGACTTAACCGGCCGGGCAGCCGATCATTGGAGTCATGTCTGTGATCAAGGAGGTGCCGTTCCCAGCACCGGACTCTCCCGAGCTCCCCATGAACATCTGGCTCGACGACGCCGACTCAGCCATCGACGTCATCGACGCGCTGGCGCTGTCGCCGTTCGCGACGGGTGTCCAGCCGTGGTCGCGCCTGGCGAGCCTGGAGAGGGTGCGTCCCGACGCCCCCCTGACCCCCGCGAGCGGGCGCGTCGTGCGGACCGCGTCGGTGGAGGACGGTTCCGAGTCGCGGCTGATCTGCGGCGACGGCTGGACGCTGCGCGTGATCCGGCACCGCAACCGCACGGCGACGGTCAGCATCACCGCGGTCAGCGAGGAGCTGGCCAGCTCGGTGCTGAAGGAGACGACCAACGACGCGGAGGAGCCCGAGCCCGAGGCCGACCACGTCGAGATGGGCTTCTGGTGGCGCGGCGCGCACGGCGGCATCCGTTCGGACAAGCCGATCACCGCCCAGCCGTGGGCCGAGATCAGCGGCAACTACGCTGAGCGGGCCCGCGGCGCGCTCGACACCCTGATGGCGGTCAGGCCGTCTGACGTGAACGGCCGTCTCATCCTCCTGCACGGCCCGCCGGGCACCGGCAAGACCACGCTGCTGCGCTCGCTGGCCCAGCAGTGGCGCGACTGGTGCCAGGTCGACTGCGTGCTCGATCCGGAGCGGCTGTTCAACGACCCCGGCTACCTGATGGAGGTCGCGGTCGGTTACGACACCGACGAGGACCGGCGGCGCTGGCGGCTGCTCGTCCTGGAGGACTGCGACGAGCTGATCAGCTCCTCGGCCAAGGCGCAGACGGGCCAGGGCCTGTCGCGCCTGCTCAACCTCACCGACGGCCTGCTCGGCCAGGGCCGGGACGTGCTCGTGGCGATCACCACGAACGAGGACCTGGAGCGGCTGCACCCGGCCGTGGTCCGTCCGGGCCGCTGTCTGGCGCAGGTCGAGGTCGGCGCGCTGACCAGGGACGAGGCCGTGAAGTGGCTCGGCTCGGCGGAAGGCGTCGGCCCGTCCGGCGCGACGCTGGCGGAGCTGTACGCGATCCGCCAGGGCCGCGCGCTCAGCCCGGTGGCGCAGGACGAGTCGACGGGCCTCTACCTCTGAGGTCTCGCTTTACGTAAACCTTCCGATGCGCGGCGCCGGGCGCGGAACCAGAATGTGCCCGGTGCTCACCGTCGACCTGGCGCGCGTCGCCTTCACCCGCTTCACCGTGCGCCCCGACGTGCGCCCCGACGTGCCCGCGGGCGGGTGGACCAGTGAGGAGCGCCCGATCGGCTTCGCGGCGACCCAGCTCGTCCCCTCGTGGACCGCGCGGACCCCGCCGGGAGCCTGGATCGAGGTGGAGCTGCAGGCCCGCACCGCGGCGGGCGGGCTGACCAAGTGGTACGTGATGGGCCGCTGGTCGGCGCACGGCGACCCGCGCACCTCGGTGCCCGGCCAGGGCGACGACGACGGTGACGTGGCGGTCGACACGTTCGTGGCGCGGCGGCCGGTGGTGGCGTTCAGGGTGCGGGTCACGACACACGGCGGCGCCGAGGTGGGCTCGCTGGGCGTGATGGCCTCCGCCGTCCCCCAGCGTCCGGCCGTCCCGAGCCCCTTCGCCGCGGCGGACGCGGTCGAGCTGGCGGTCCCGAGGCACTCGCAGCACGCGCACGCCGGGCACCACCCCGAGTGGGACGGCGGCGGTGCGAACTGGTGCAGCCCCGCGTCGGTGGCGATGGTCCTCGCCTTCTGGGGCCGCGGCCCTGCGGCGGACGAGCTCGGCTGGGTGGGCGACGACGACCCGGGCCCGGCCGTGGACCACGCGGCCAGGGGCACCTACGACCGCAGCTACCAGGGCACCGGCAACTGGCCGTTCAACGTCGCCTACGCGGGTCTGTTCGGGCTCGACGGCTTCGTCACCAGGCTGCGGTCGGCGGTGGAGCTGGAGCGGTTCGTCCGCGCGGGCATCCCGATGATCGCCTCGATGTCGTTCAAGGAGCATGAGCTGCCCGGCTCCGGGTACTCCACAGGCGGGCACATCATGGTCGTCACCGGCTTCACCGCCGAGGGCGACGTGATCGTCAACGACCCCGCCGCACCGGGCGACGCGGAGGTCCGCCGGGTCTACCGGCGGGCGGCGTTCGAGAACGTGTGGCTCAGGGGCTCGGGCAGCGGGGGCATCGTCTACGTGCTCCACCCGCCTGGGCTAACTCTTCCCCCTTCCAACGGTAATTGGTGAGATATGAGTATTCGACCGATCGATGTGGCGCGCACCGATGGCGGCCCCCAGTGGGTCGAGGCCGTGGCCACGCCCGCCGGGGTCGAGGTCTGGTGGGACGAGCCGCGTCCCGGCGAGGGCGGCAGGCGGTGCGTGGTGCGCCGCCTGCCCGACGGCGCCCGTGCCGACGTCCTGCCCCAGGGGTGGAACGCCCGCAACCGGGTGGTGGAGTACGGCGGGCGGTCCTGGCGCCCGCTGCCGGGCGGCGGGCTGGTCTTCACGAACTGGGCCGACCAGCGCGTCTACCGCCTCGACGGCGGCGGGGAGCCGGTGGCGCTCACGCCCGAGGGGCCGTCCCGCTACGCGGACCTGTGGCTTGCGCCCGGGCGTGCCGAGGTGTGGGCCGTCCGCGAGACGGACGACGTGCGCGATCTGGTCGCGGTGCCGCTCGACGGCGGACCCGTCCGCATGATCGTCAAAGCCCAGCATTTCCTGATGAACCCGCGTATTTCCCCTGACGGCGGATTTGTCGCCTGGATCGGCTGGAACCACCCCGACATGCCCTGGGACGGCACCGAGCTGTGCGTCGCCCCGCTCGGCCCCGATGGCACCGCGGGGCCGCACCGGGTGGTCGCGGGCGGGCCCGAGGAGTCGGTCGTGCAGGCCGAGTGGCGCGACGAGGACACCCTGTACGCCGTCACCGACGTGACCGGCTGGTGGAACATCCACCTGGTGGGACGCGACGGCGGGCAGACCCGCAACCTCACCCCGCTCCCCCAGGAGTTCGGCGACGCCCCCTGGAAGCCCGGCGCGTCCTGGTTCGCGATCGCCACCGGCGGCGCCGCCGACCGGCCGGGCGCGCACGACCCGCTCGTGGTGGTCCACGGCACCGCCGACCGCCGGTTCCTGTCCGTGCTCGACCCCGACACCGGCGAGCTGCGGGACGTAGGTGGCGACGCGACCTACGCCGCCACCTACTGGGCCTCGACCGTGTCGGCGGCCGGAGGCAAGGCGGCGGCGGTGGCCGCGACCCCGTACACGCCGCTCGAGGTGACGCTGGTCGATCTCGGCGGAGGCGGCCGCACGGTGGTGTCGGCGCCCAAGCCGCTGCCCGACCGCGCCCTGCTGCCCGACCCCGAGGCGGTCACGATCGAGGGCGTGCACGCGCACCTGTACCCTCCGGCGGGAGCCGAGGGCCCCGCGCCGTACGTGATCTTCGTGCACGGCGGGCCGACGGGCAGCAGGCCGCTGGTGCTCGACCTGGAGATCGCCTACTTCACCAGCAGGGGCCTCGGCGTGGCCGAGGTGAACTACGGCGGTTCCACCGGCTACGGCCGCGCCTACCGGGAGCGGCTGCGTACCGCGTGGGGCGTGGTGGACGTGCAGGACTGCGCCAAGGTGGCGCGCGGCCTGGTCGAGCGGGGCCTGGCCGACGCCGCCAAGATCGCCATCAGGGGCGGCAGCGCGGGCGGCTGGACCACGGTCGCGGCGCTGGTGCACAGCGACGTGTTCGCGGGCGGCGTCGCGCACTACGCGATCACCGACCCCGAGAGCTGGGCCGCCGAGACGCACGACTTCGAGTCGCGCTACCTCGACGGCCTGATCGGGCCGCTGCCGGAGACCCGGCAGCGCTACGCCGACCGCTCGCCGCTGCTGCACGCCGCCCAGGCGTCGGGCCCGTGCCTGATGATGCACGGCCTGGAGGACGCCATCGTGGACGTCGGACAGGCCCGCCGGTTCGTCGCCGAACTGGACAGACACGGCAAAGAGTGGGCGTTGCTCACCTTCCCCGGCGAGCAGCACGGCTGGCGCAGGGAGGAGACTATCGTCGCGGTGCTGGAGGCCGAGCTGGCCTTCTACGGGCTGCTCTTCGGGTTCGACACGCCCGAGGTCCCGCCGCTCAAGCTGGAAGGAAGAGCGTGAAGAGCGTTGCCGAGATCTGCTCGGACCTGATCAGGTTCGACACCACCAACCCGGGCTCCGGCGAGCGCCCGGCGGCGGAGTACGTCGCCACGCTGCTGGCCGACGCGGGGATGGAGCCGGTGGTGTTCGAGTCCGCGCCGCGCCGGACCACCGTCGTGACCAGGATCGACGGCGACTCGCCCGACGCGCTGCTGATCCACGGCCATCTGGACGTCGTGCCCGCCGACCCGTCCGAGTGGGAGCTGCACCCTTTCTCCGGCGAGGTCGTCGACGACTGCGTCTACGGCAGGGGCGCGGTCGACATGAAGGGCTCGTGCGCGATGACGCTCGCCACCGTGCTCGGCATGGCGGCGCGCGGCCTGCGTCCCAAGCGTGACCTGGTGCTGGCGTTCCTCGCGGACGAGGAGGCGACGGGCGACTACGGCTCGCGGCACGCGGTGGGCGAGCACCGGGAGCTGTTCGACGGCGTCACCGAGGCGATCAGCGAGTCGGGCGGCTTCAGCGTGACCTCCGGCGAGAACCGGGTCTACCCGATCGCGGTGGGCGAGCGCGGCACGGCCTGGATGAAGCTCACCGCGCACGGCGTGGCCGGCCACGGCTCCAGGCCCGCGGTCGACAACCCGGTGGCGACGCTGGTGCACGCGCTGTCGCGGGTGGCCTCCCACCAGTGGCCGGTGCGGCTGACGCCGTCGGTCGCGGCGCTGATCACGAGCCTGTCGGAGATCACCGGGCAGCCGATCGACCTGGACCGCCTGGACGCCGAGGCCGCCCGGCTGGGCGCGCTCGGCCGCCTGTTCGAGGGGCAGATCCGCAACTCGGCCAACCCGACCATGCTGGAGGCCGGCTACAAGGTCAACGTGGTGCCCTCCACGGCCGAGGCGCACGTCGACGGCCGCTACCTGCCGGGCCTGCAGGAGGAGTTCCTGGCGACGATCGACGAGCTGCTCGGGCCGAAGATCACCCGCGAGTTCGTCAACCTGGAGGACGCGCCGGCCGCGCCGTACCCGTCGGCGTTCTTCGACGAGCTGGCAGGCTCGCTTCTCGCCGAGGACCCGCTGGCGCGGCCGGTTCCGTACGTGATGAGCGGCGGCACCGACGCCAAGTCGTTCGCCAGGATCGGCATCCAGGGGTACGGCTTCGCCCCGCTGATGCTCCGCCCCGACCTCGACTACTTCGGCATGTTCCACGGCAAGGACGAGCGTGTCCCGGTGGAGGGCCTGGAGTTCGGCACCCGCGTCCTGACCCGGCTGCTCACCTAGCCCCGGCCGGTCGCGACGGCCGCCGGAGCCTCGCAGGGCGCGCCGAACCAGGCGGCGAGCGCGTCCGGCAGATCGACCCGGCGAAACTGCCGCATTTCAGCAGGCTGCTGGGGACGGCGAGGGAGGTCGATCCCGACGCCGACTTCGAGCGGGCCCTGGACACACTCATCAAGGGACTGGCCTCCCAAGACTGGAACGAATCATTCCGTTCTGCTATTATGGAGTCATCACGAAGCGACCGGAAGGGACTCCGATGACCGTGAACACCGGCTGGGACGTGCTCGACGCCGCACACCAGGCACTGCGCGAGGCCGTCGACGGGGTGCCCGCCGACGCCTGGAACCGTCCGACCCCCTGCGAGCAGTGGACCGTCACCCAGGTGCTCCAGCACGCCGCAGGCGACCAGATCGCCTTCGCCTCCTTCCTCACCGGCGAGCCCGGCCCCGGCGAGAACCCGTTCGCGCCGTCGGGCACGCTGGCCGAGGAGCCGCGGGCGTACCTGGAGGCGGCGCTGAAGCGCTCGGCGACGGCGTGGGCGGGCGTCGGCAAGGACGCCGAGGAGGTGCCCACCCCGGTGCCGCCGAACAAGATGGCGCCCTCGCTCGGCGCGGGCGCGTGCGCGCTCGACGCGGCGGTGCACGCCTGGGACATCGCGCTCGCCACCGGTCAGCCCTCGCCGCTCACGCCGGAGCTCTCCAAAGAGCTGCTGGAGGTGGCCAGGAGCATCGTCGAGCCGCTGCGCGCGTACGGCGCGTACGCCGCCGCGCTGGAGCTGGAGCCGGGCGACGAGGTCGCGGAGCTGCTGGCCTACCTGGGTCGCAACCCCGCCTGGACTCCCGCCGCCCCCTGACCGCCCCGCCCCGGCCGTCCTCACCTCCCTTCCCGCAGGCTCGTCCTGCAGCAGGGAGGAACGGCCCCTGGGACGCGCAGAGGTAGAAGAACTTCTACCTCTGATCGGTAAGCAGCTCCATCGCCGTCCGGCAGGGCAGCCAAGATCATTGGATGTATGGCTGAAGCAACGGAAATCACCAGTGTCAGGCGGCAACTCCGGCAGATGCGCATCTTCCTGGCCGGAGTCGTGGCCGCTGCCGCCGTGGCCGGCGCGGCGGTCCTGGCCGGCAGCGGGCAGGCGGCCGCGCAGGACAGAGGCAAGGTCACGTTCGACGAGATCGACGTTCAGCGGATCAACGTGGTGGAGGCCGACGGGAAGACCCGCATGGTCCTGAGCAACAAGAAGCGGTCGCCGGGCGCCGTCGTGGACGGGGTCGAGCTGGGCAACGCGGGAACCCGGCCGGGCATGACCTTCTACAACGGCGACGGGGACGAGTCCGGAGGCATGGGCACCGACAACGGCGTCGACGGCGGGAAGCCCTGGGCGTTCGGGCAGCTCGCCTTCGACCAGTACAAGCAGGATCAGACGCTCGTGCTGCGGTACATGGAGCAGGAGGGCGTCCGCGGCGTCGGCCTGGCGGTCGACGACCGGCCCGAGGCGTCCTTGCCGGAGACTTTCCAGGAGCGCAAGAAGATCGAGCAGATGCCGCCCGGTCCGGAGCGGGACCGGGCGATGGCCGAGTACCAGAAGAAGTATCCGAGCCCCCAGCGGGTCTTCGTCGGCAAGAACCCCGACAGGTCGTCGGCCGTGACGCTCGCCGACGGCAAGGGCACGCCGCGGATCGTCCTGCGAGTGGGCCAGGACGGCAACCCTCAGATCCGCTTCCTCGACGCCACGGGCAAGGTCACCCGGACGATCAAGGGCTGATGAAGAACGTCACCAGCGCCTGGCAGGCGATCACGGGTAACCCACTGCGGTTTCTCGGGTCCTCGTGGCCGTGGCGGGCGCTCGCCTACCTGCTGACCAGCCTGCCCGGCGGCGGCGCGGTGGCCGTGGCGGCCGCCTTCGGACGGCAGACCGCGCTGATGGTCGCGATGATCACGCTGGTGGTCGTCACCGTCGTGCTGAGCGGCCCCATCGCCTCCATGGAGCGGTGGCGGCTGAGGCTGATCGATCCCGCGGACGTCACCGCGCCGAAACCGGGAGCGCGAGCCTTCTCCGTGAGCCCGGCCACCTGGCGCGAGATCGGCTACGCGCTGCTGTGGGCGACGATCCTGCCCGCGCTCGACGGCGTCATCATGACGCTGGCGGCGCTGACGATCGTCTCCTACGCCTCGCACCCCCCGTCCGCGTGGCTGACCGCCCTCGTGGTGGCGGCCGGGGTGGCCGGATGCGCGTACCTGTTCACGGTGGTGGCCGCGGCCCAGGGAGCGCTGGCGCGCAGCCTGCTCGCCGCGCCCCCCGAAGAGCGGATGAACGAACTGACCCGGTCTCGGGCGCGGCTGGTGGACGCGTTCGAAGCCGAGCGGCGACGCATCGAACGCGACCTGCACGACGGCGCTCAGCACCGGCTCACCGCCGTGCTCATGCAGCTCGGCCTGGCACAGCTGGACGTGCGCGAGGATCCAGAACGTACGGCGGAAGCCATCAGCCTGGCCTACGAGCACACCCAGGCCGCGCTGGACGAGCTGCGCCGCGTGATCAGAGGCATCCATCCTCCGGCCCTCACCGACCGGGGGCTGGAGGCCGCGGTCACCGACCTGGCCCGGCACTGCCCCGTCCCGGTGACCCTGGACCTCGACCTGCCGCGCCGCCCTCCTGCAGGAGTGGAAGCGGCGGCCTACTTCTGTGTCTCGGAGTGCCTCACCAATGTGATCAGGCACAGCAACGCGCAGCAGGTCATGATCAGGGCGAGAATGTCCGACAGATGTCTCACCCTCGACGTGAGCGACGACGGCACCGGCGGGGCCGACCCCGCGGCGGGCAGCGGGATCACCGGGCTGGCCGACCGGGTCGGCGTCCTCGAGGGAACCCTGTCACTCAGCAGCCCACCAGGAGGTCCGACAGTGATCCGGATGGAACTGCCATGCGATTGACGATCGCCGAGGATTCGGTGCTCCTGCGGGAAGGGCTCGTCGGGATCTTCACCCGGTTCGGTTTCGAGGTGGTCGCCGCCGTCGGCAACGCCGACGAACTGCTGCACGCCGTCGCGCGTGACGTGCCCGACGTCGTCGTGGTGGACGTCCGCATGCCGCCGGACTTCCGCGACGAAGGGCTGCGGGCCGCCATCCGGCTGCGCGCCGACCACCCCGGACTCGGGATCCTCGTCCTGTCGCAGGTCGTCGAGGAGACCGCGGCGGGCGAACTGCTGGAGGCCGGCACGCGCGGCGTCGGCTACCTGTTGAAGGACCGGATCGGCGCGATCATCCCGTTCGTGGAGGCGGTGCGTACGGTCGCGGGCGGGGGAACTGTCATCGATCCCGATGTGGTCCGCCAGCTGCTGGTCCACCGCCGCGCCCACGACCCGCTGGACGCGCTGTCGCCACGGGAACGCGAGGTGCTCGCCCTGGTCGCCGAGGGCAGATCCAACAGCGCGATCGCCCAGCGGCTGTACGTGTCGGAGGCCGCCGTGGCCAAGCACGTCACCAGCGTCTACACCAAGCTCGACCTCGGCCAGCACGCCGACGACCACCGCAGGGTGCTGGCCGCGCTCACCTTCCTCCGCTCGCGCTGACGACTCAGCGACCTCATGACCACCGGTCGCGACGTCCCCATGTGTCAGGCGGGGATCGCGAGAGCTCGGGAGAGCGCCTGAGCCAGCAGGGTCGTGGACGCGGGGGCGGAGGAGCGCCAGGCGACGTAGCCGTCGGGGCGTACCAGAACGGCGCCGCGGCCGTAGCGGGCGGCCCACCCGTCGGCGTGGTCGGCACGGTAGGCGCGCACCGGCATGGACTGGACGGCTGCCGCGTCGGCCCATTCGGCGCTGTCGCACAGGAGGACGAACTCGTCGACGAAGAGATCGTGGACACCTGCGCCGTCGAGCCACAGGTGCGGGGCGCGGGCGCCGGCCCGGGCCGGCAGGTCGAGCCGGTCGGCGAAGACGGTGTCGGCACCGTAGAGCTGCCCGAGCAGTTGCACCTTACCGTCCATCTCCTCGGGTTCCGGCGCCCCGCTCATCCGGGCCTGCTGATGTCTGACGATCATCGGCGCTAACGCCTCGGCGAGCGGCCGTCGCTCCGCCTCGTACGTGTCCAGCAGCCCGTCGCCGGCGTGGCCGTGGATGACGGCGGCGAGCTTCCACGCGAGGTTGTGCGCGTCCTGCACTCCGGTGTTCGCGCCCAGCGCCCCGGCCGGCGGCCACACGTGCGCGCTGTCGCCGGCCAGGAAGATCCGGTCGTGCCGGTAGCGCTCGGCGACGCCCACGCCCTGCGTCCAGGAGGCCACGCCTTCGATCTCGACAGCCAGGTCCTCCCGGCCCACCGCGGCCCGTACGAGCTGGACACACCGCTCCACGGTGAAGTCCTTCTCCGACTCCACCGCCGGGTCGTAGGAGAGCGTCACCTGCCAGCGACGCGGGTCGGCGGTGCTGACCAGCCCGCCGGCGAAACCGGAATTGAAGATCATCCAGAACAGCGCCCGCCGCGGCAGGAACACCGACAGGTCCGCGCGGAAGACGATGTTCATGCTGTGCATGAAGGTCGCCTCACCGGTGCGGGCGATCCCCAGCCGCTGCCTGATCGGGCTGCGGTTCCCGTCCGCGGCGACCAGGTAGTCGGCCCGCCAGACCTCCTGCTCGCCGCTCGCGCGGTCCTCGATCACCGCGGTGACGCCGTCGGTGTCGGCGTCGAACGAGACGAGCTCGGTGTTGAAGCGGTGCGTCGCGCCGGACGACCTGGCGGCTTCGATCAGGATCGGCTCGACGCTGTTCTGGTCTGCCATGCAGAAGACGCCCGCGGTGAGGTCCGGCCACGCCCGTGGTTCGTCCGCGTCGAAGATCCATTCCCACTCGCCGGCGAGCGTGTGGCAGCGGGCCACACCGGCCTCGACGTCGAACGGCTTACCGGCCGCTTCCACCGCGTCGGCGATCCCGTACGCCCGGTAGATCTCCATCGTCCGGTGATTGATCCCGCGTGCGCGGCCGTGGATGGACACGCCCGGGTGCCGGTCCACCAGCAGCGACGGAACGCCTTGCCGTGCCAGGAAGAGCGAGCTCGCGAGGCCGGCCAGGCCGCCACCGACGATGAGTACGGGGATTCTGTTCATCTGCCTTCCCTTTCCTGCCGTTCGGAGTCCTGCCGCTCGTTGAATTCGGCGGCGATTTGCTGCACCCACTCACGGGACCAGGTGAGCTTGCCGTCTCGCAGGTCCGCGATCATCGTGATGAGCCAGGCCTGCTCCGCGGCCAGTACCGCGTGCCGGTACTCCTCTTCCACCAGGAAGATCCGTGGCAGATCGGCGGACTGGTCCACCGCTGCCCGCACGTCGGCGAGCTCGGCCTCGACGGCGGCCAGCCGCGCCTCCAGCTCCGCCAGCGCCTCCGGCGGCGGCAGCATGATCAGGAACGACAGGGCCACCGGAAACTCCGGGAACTCCCCGCCCACCGTCGAGAGCATCTCCCGGATCCAGGTTCTGGCCGTCGCCAGGCCGGCTTCGGTGATGGCGTAGACGACCCGTTCCGGCCGGGCGCCGTCCCGGCCGACGCCCTCGACGGCGATCAGCCCGAGCCTCAGCAGGCGGTCGATGGCCTGGTAGACGCTGGCTCGCTGGCGGACGTTGACGACCCGGTCCTTGCCGTAATCCCTGATCAGTTGCTGGATGCGGTACGCGTGCATCGGCTCCCCGGCGAGGATGCCGAGCACGGTCAGCCCCAGGGTGGAGCGTTTGCCTTCAGTTGCCATAGTCAGATCATAACTAGTTATGCCATGACTATGAAGCGCTTGCCAGGTCTCCTTCCGGTAACGATGAGTCGCCCCGGCAGGCGGCAATGCTCACCCCCGGGCCTTCCTGGGCACGCCGGCACCTGCTCCTACGAACCGGCAGATCGTAGGGTCGTCGCCGTCGAGCCGTCGGCCACCATGGTCCGGCAGCGCCCGCTGGTCGTCACCTGACCTGCCGCCCGGCCGCGGTGATCAGCTGAACTTGGTCGCGGGACGCTCCTGGAGCTCGCCGTCGAGGTAGATGTCCACCTTCTCGTTGTAGAAGGAGATCAGACCGGCGACCTTCTGGCTCTCCGGCAGCGGCGTGCGGTACGACCACGCCAGGTCCGCGTGGCCGTTGACCGACCAGTACTCCGCCGTGCCCTTGTACGGGCAGCTGGTGGCCGTGCTGGTGTGTTCCAGCAGGTCGAGGCGGACGTCGGTCTTCGGCAGGTAGTAGCGGGCCGGCAGGCCCGTCTCGAAGAGGATGCGCGGGCTGCGCGAGTCGGCGACCGTGACCCCGTCGACCTCCACCCGGACGTGCCGGCTGCTGGCCAGGATGTCGATGCGGGTGTACGGGTCGCGCGGGTGGACGAAGACCTCCTCGTCCTCCTCGAACCAGGCGTCCATCGCGTCCCACTCGAACCGCACATGGTCTCGCAGTTCCTCGATCGGCGAGTCGGGATAGGCCAGCGCCGCGTCGGCCACCCCTTCGACGTCGTAGAGCACCGCCTCCCCCCGGCTCGGCGAGTGCGCGGTGCGGCCGCTGGGCTTGAGCTCGGCGGCGACGTCCGCGCGAGGGAGGTAGTACGTCGGGTAGTACGGCACCTCCCACACCAGCAGCGCGCCGACGGTGTCGGCGATCATCCGCCCGCCCAGCGAGACCCGTACCCTCTTCGCGGTCCGCTCGATGCGGACGCGTCCACGTGTGATCGGCTCCATATCCCGGGCAACCCCGCGCCCCCCGCCGCTATTCCGCCCCGGGCGGGCCCGTCCCCGTGAACGCATTCGACTGTCCACATATCTTTTCGCTGAACCTAAAACAACCGGACAATGAACGAAGATTTCGGCGGCATGCGGCTTTCATGACTGACTCCGCAGAGATCAAATAAGCCGCCGATTCGGGTTATCGACGGGCCCGAAACCCCTATATGGTTGGCGCGGCGCGGGCAGGCACGGCGGCTTGCTGCGATATCTGACCAATCGCGACACCGAGGAGTTAGTGGTGAGTGTCGACACCGTCCGCGAAGAGCAGGCGATCCGCCGGATGACGGAGCACCTGGTCCAGGTCTTCACGGGCATCCACACCGCCGAGCACGTCGAGGTCGTGGTGGGGACGGCCCGCCACCGCTTCGACGGCCGTCCCGTCCGGGACTTCATCCCCGTCCTGATCGAGCGCGTCGTCCGCCAGGAACTGGAAACGGCGGCGAGGGCGAGCGAGGAAACGCCGCCCGAGGCGGTCGCGCACGCATCGCAGAACACGACCGCGGACGTCCGGTCGGACGCCGCGGCGGGAACGTCGCCCGACATCGCCGGCGACACTGTTGATTCACCGGGAATTCACGCTCCGGAAAACTCCGCGGCGCCGCGGATCTGGACGGAACGGGTCCGCAGTAAGGGATTTCTTTCGCTGGCTCTGGCAGCGGTCGTCGTGGTCGCCGTCGTGGTGGTGGTCACGACGGGCGGGCAGGAGAGCGAGACCCCGGCCGCCGCGCCGCCCCCGCTCGCGACCGTGCGCGGCGTGATCGGCTCCGAGAAGACGGCGTTCTTCGAGGACCCGCAGGTCGTCAAGGCCTTCGCCGCCAAGGGGGTGAAGGTCGAGGTCGACCCGGCGGGTTCGCGCCAGATCGCCACCTCGATCGACCTCGGACGCTACGACTTCGCCTTCCCGTCGAGCGCCCCGGCGGCCGACAGGATCCAGCGCCAGCGTCACGTCAGCCAGAAGTACACGCCCTTCTCCTCCCCGATGGCGATCGCGACGTTCCAGCCGATCGCGGACCTGCTGACCAAGGCGGGCGTCGTGAAGAAGGGCGCCGTCCGGACGTTCGACGTCGCCCGCTACCTCGCCCTGGTCGCCGAGGACAAGCGGTGGGACCAGCTCGCGGGCAACAAGGTCTACCCCGTCCGCAAGAACATCCTGGTCTCCACGACGGACCCGCGCACGTCGAACTCCGCGGCGATGTACCTGGCCATCGCCAGCTACGTCGCCAACGGCAACACGGTCGTGCACGGCGCCACCGCCGAGGTGGAGGTGCTGCCCACGGTGTCCAAGCTCTTCCTGCGCCAGGGCTACACCGAGAACACCACCGAGGGCCCGTTCGACGAGTACCTCGCGGTCGGCATGGGCCCGTCGCCGCTGGTCTGGATCTACGAGGCGCAGTTCGTGGACGCCGCCGCCCAGGGCCGGATCAAGCCCGGGATGGTGCTGACGTACCCGTCGCCGACCGTGCTGTCCAAGCACACGCTGGTGCCGCTCAACGCGTCCGGCGACAAGATCGGGCGCCTGCTGAGCACCGACCCCGAGCTGCAGAGGCTCGCCGCCGAGCACGGGTTCCGCTCGGGTGACGCCTCCCAGTTCGCCAAGGTCGCCGCGGATCACGACGTCCCCGTCGCCGCCGACCTCATCGACGTGGTCGACACGCCGTCCTACGACACCCTTGAGCAGCTGCTCGACGGGGTCGCCAAGTCGTACGGCTGACCCGCCTCAGCCGACCTCGCCGACCTGGTCGACGAAGCCGAGACGCCGGTTCATCGCGATCGCGGACGCGTTGCGCGGGTGGTGGAACGTCGCGAGCCACCGGTACCCCGACGACCGGACGAAGCGGATCGCCAGCAGTTTCAACGCCAGCGACAGGCCCCGTCCGCGATAGGGCGCCAGGACGCCGGTCATCTCGCTGAACGCGTACCCCTTCGACTCGTGCAACGACGTCGTGGTCATGCCGATCCACGCGCCCTGGTGCAGGGCGAGGGCGACGCCGGCCGGGTCGAAGGAGGGCACCTCGATGCGCTCGGTGACGTACGCGTCGTAGGTGTAGAACTCGCCCCGGTCCGGGATGTCGGCCGAGCAGGTCTTGTTGAGGTCGTACAGGGCGCGCCGGTGGCCGGCCGTGTCGCCGAGCTCCGCCATCGTCGTGAACTCGACGCCTGACTCGCGTGCCCTGGTCAGGTAAGGCTCGAAAGCCGCATCGTCGAAACCATCAACATCCAGGCGAAGCCGTACCCAATCAACCATGGTCAGACCCTATTCGCGCGTCGGCGGGCTCCAGCGGTGAGGTCCTGGCGGCCGACCGTGGCAAGCCCGCCGGGACGGGCCGCGGGTTTCGTGCTGGGCCGCGCTACCCCAGGCCGAACGCCACCAGCGTCGTCCAGGTGGTCACGGCGCCGACCGCCGCCCCTGCGGCCACCTGGCCCCCGCTGTGGTGCGCCAGCCGGACCCGGGCCCAGCACACCAGGGCCACGACCGCGGCGCCGGCGAGCGCGGTCGGCACCACGGGCAGGACGCGCGTCAGCACCACCACCGTGCCCGCGCAGACCGCCGCGTGGAAGGAGATCTTCCACCGCAGCGTGACCGGCACGGTGACGGCCAGCGCGGCGAGCATCGCCGTCACCGTGGCCACCAGCAGCGTCGGCGCGCCCAGCGCGACCAGCAGCACCAGCGCGACGAGCACGGCCGCCACCGCCGCGAGCAGCGGCCCGGTGCGGCGGGCGCGGTCGACGATGTGGTGCGAGTCGAGCCGCCCTGACCAGACGCCCACCGCGATCACCGCGGCGGGCACGCCGCCGCAGAGCGCCGAGGCGACCAGCCCCCAGACCGCCCCGCCCCACCCCTGCGCGATCAGCCCCACGGCGGGCGGCATGACGATCACGAGCACCTGCGGGGCCAGCAGGTCCGTCACCCTCTTCGCTACCAGGTCGGCCGTCATGCCAGGAAGAGTACGGGATCATGGACCACCCAGACCGCGCCCACACGAAGCCCCAACCAGAGGTGAAGGTCAAGCAAGGTTCACGCAATCGTCGGGTGATATAAAAGCCGGGTGGCCGAGATCACCCTGGACGTCCGCCAGTTACAGGCGTTCGCCGAGGTCGGCTACCAGGTCGGCGGCGGCGGTGGAGCCCAGGGCGCGATGGCGGCGCTACGCCGCGTGGTGCGGCTCGACGCGTACGAGTTCGTCGCGTTCGACCCGGCGACCGGCCGCCACCACAGCGTCGTGTCCGACGGCCACGGGCGCATCGACGGCGACGCCGCCGAGGAGTACGCCGCGCTCGACGCCTACCGCAGGGCGATGGCCACCCGGGCCCCGGTGAGCATGCCGGAGCCGGGCACCGAGCGTTACTTCCGCCGCCACCTCGCCCCCTACGGCTGGCGTGCCGGGCTGACCGCGCCGCTGTTCCTGGCCGAGGGCCGGTACACGGGCCTGCTGCACCTGGCGTCCAGGTCGGCGTTCACCGAGCTGACCGGCGCCCTGATCACGGCGGTCGCCCCGATGCTCGCCCACGTCACCGACCTGACCAGGTGCGTGATCGACCCGGTGGGGCTGCCGGCGGGGTTCCGCGCGGCGTCGTTCGACCGGCTCGGCACCCGCCGCGAGGTGCCGGGCACCGAGCCGTGGGACGAG